>JAMFST010000916.1 GCA_026225435.1 Labilithrix luteola | reverse complement strand
GTGGATCTACGACGTCGACGGCAATCGCTACCTCGACTTCATGGCGGGCATCGCCGTGGCGTCGACCGGCCACGCGCACCCGCACGTGGTCCAGGCGATCAAGGACGCGGCCGACAAGTTCCTCCACATCTGCGGGACCGACTTCTACTACGAGTCCTTCGCCGCGCTGTGCGAGCGGCTCGCCGGCTATCTGCCGGCCATGGGGAAGAAGCGCGTCTTCCTCAGCAACTCGGGCACCGAGGCGGTGGAGGCGGCGCTCAAGCTGGTACGCGCGCACACCCGGCGGCAGCAGATCATCGCCTTCAAGGGGGCCTTCCACGGCCGCACCTACGGCGCCATCTCGCTCAACTCGTCCAAAGTGGGGCAGCGCTCGTTCTTCGGGCCGCTGGTACCCGGCATCCTTCACGTGCCTTACCCGACCAGCCGCACGCCGGACATCGCCGAGCACCTGGAGAAGGAGTGGTTCAAGAGCCACGTCGACCCGCGCGAGGTCGCCGCCATCTTCATCGAGCCGATCCTCGGCGAAGGCGGCTACATCGTCCCGCCGGTGTCGGCGCTCCAGGGGCTGCGCCGGCTGTGCGACCGCCACGGAATCCTCCTGGTGTTCGACGAGGTGCAGAGCGGCATCGGGCGCACCGGGACGATGTTCGCCGCGGACCACTTCGGCGTGATGCCGGACGTCTTCTGCACCGCCAAGGGGCTCGGCTCGGGCATGCCCATCGGCGCGATGGTCGCGCGCGAGGAGGTGATGACCTGGCCGCGCGGCTCGCACGGCTCCACCTACGGCGGCAACCCGCTGTGCTGCGCGGCGGCGCTGGCCACGCTCGACGTGATCGAGCCGCTGCTGCCGCAGATCCAGCGCACCGGCGAGCTTCTTCGCGGCAAGCTGCGCGCGCTGCAGGCGTGGCACCCGGTCCTGTCGGAGGTGCGCGGCGTCGGCCTCATGATCGGCGCGGAGTTCCTCGTGCCCGGCACGGGCGAGCCGGCCTCGGAGTACGTGGCGGCGCTCGAGCAGCTCGCCTTCCAGAAGGGGCTCCTGCTCCTGTCCTGCGGCGCCTCGACCATCCGCTTCGCCCCGCCACTCATCATCGGCCCCCACGAGGTGGAGGTCGGCGTCCGCATCCTCGAGGAGTGCCTCATCGAGCTCGATGGGCGCTTCGGAATCGGGCCGGACTTCCAGTCGAAGCTGTCCGGCTCGATGCCGCTTACCGTGGAGTAGCGGCGCTACGCCGCGCGCGACTGCGCGAACGCCGGATGGTGGGCGCGGATGTACTGCACCGTGTCCACCAGCGTCTGCCGCGGCGCGCGCGGGGTGTAGCCGAGCTGGTCGGACCAGAGCGTCGACAGACCCCAGTGCACGCTGGCCATCTCGGCCACGACCGGATCAGGAACCCACGAAGGGACCTTCAAACCGAGGCCGCCGGCGATGCGGCTGACCGTCCGCGTGGCGCTGCGCAGCGCCCAGTCGGGCATCGTACGCGTCGGCACCGGCGCGCCGGAGACCTCCGCCACCATCTGGAAGAACTCGGCCAGCGAGGTCGCCGTGCCGGGCAGGTGATAGATCGGCCGCGCCGTGGGCATCGCCACGAGCCGCGCGAGAGCGTCGGCCACGTCGCGCACGTCGGTGAAGTGCATGCCGCCGGTCGGCACCAGCGGGATGTGCTGCTCCATCACCGACAGGACGTGCTTGGTCGAGCGGAAGCGGGTGTCGCCCGGCCCCAGCATGACCGGCGGACGGACGATGACCAGGTCCACCGGCGTCTTGCGGGCGATGTCGCGAGCGACCTCCTCGGCCTTGATCTTCGACTGGTAGTACGGCCAGCGCCCGACCAGCTCGTTGGCGTAGGGCGCGTCCTCGTCCGCCGTGCCGCGCGGATCGCGGAAGCAGCCGACGGTGCCGGAGGTGGAGACGAAGATCATCCGCGCGCGCAGCTCCCGCGCCAGGCGGACCATGTTCGCCGTGCCGTCGACGTTCAGCGGGAAGAGATCCTCCGGCACGGTGCGCGAGTGCTTCACCACCGCGGCGGCGTGCACGATGGCGCGCAGGCCGTCGAGGCGCGGATCGCGCGCGTTCGGCGGGTCGAGCGGGGAGCCGGTGATGACCGTGACGGCGGAGGAGACCTCGGTGCGGCGGGCCACGAGACTGCCGGCCCAGGCCCGCTCGTCGCGGACGAGCACCACCGGGTGGCACCCGGCGCGCAGGAGCGATTCGACCACGTGACGGCCGAGGAACCCGGTCGCGCCGGTGACGAGGACGCGCTCGCCGCCGCTCACGACTCCATCCCCTTGCGCCGCTTGCGGGTGGCGGCTCCGCGCAGGAACGTGTCGAGCGTCAACCGGCGAAAGAGCCCGACGTCGCCGCCGTCGCGCGCCGCGGCGGTCCCGTTCGTGCCGTTGGTGTGGCCATTCGCGTGCCCGTTCGTGTGGCCATTGGCGTGACCGTTCACGTGACCATTGGTCATCCCGACCGTCTCTTCGCCGCGCGCGTAGTGTCCGTCGGCGTCGCTGGTGAGCACGTCACGGGTCGTGAGGAAGTCGAACGCATCCTCGACGATCGGCAGGTGCGCCGCGGGGAAGGCCTGGACCACCGACTTGGGGCTGAAGCGCTTCCACGCCGCCGAGGTGATGGCGCGCAGGGTGATGGCGTGATCGTCCAGCACCGGCGCGAACAGCGCGTCGACCACCTGGCGGACGCGCGGGTCGTCGCTGGGGACGTCGTGCTTGGGGATCCAGCCGTGCCGCTCGACGTGGTCCTCGATGACCGCGTTGTCCGGGTAGAGGCGGATGGCGTCGGCGAAGAACCAGTGCATCCACTGGTTGCGCAAGCTGCGCTCGAGCGTCGGGAGGCAATCCTTGGGAGCCTCGAGCGAGGACGACAGAACGCGACCGCCGCGCGCCTCGATCGCCGAGGCGAGCCACTCCTCGGTGACCTCGTCGAGGTGCACGTTGGCCGCGTGGGCGTGGGCCCGTGCGTTGGCCAGGAAGGTGCGCAGGTGGAAGCGGGTGATGACCGTCGCCTTCTGTTGCTCGCAGGCGAGCCTCCGCGCGAGCACGCGCACGTCGGTCTTGCCGTCCATGACCAGCGGCTCACCGCAGGCCACGTGGATGCGTCCGAGCTTCACC
>JAMFST010000101.1 GCA_026225435.1 Labilithrix luteola | reverse complement strand
TCGGTGTACGAGTAGATGTCGGCCGAGGCGTCGCTGCCGACGAGCATGGAGGCGCCGGTGACCGTGGCCAGAGCCAGGAGACGGCCGGCCAGCGGAAGGAGCTTCTTCGGGAGCCGCACATCTTCAATGTGCCCAAACGACCTCGACCTGGCAACTTTCGGCTGAGCGAGGCCGTCATTCCCATGCCCACCGGGCGGCGGTTGCCCTACGTTCGCCGCTATCGTGGACGCTCGTATCTGGCTGCTGCTCTCGACGGCGATCTTCGCGGCGTTTCTCTTGTTTCGCATGCGGCCAGCTCTCTCGGGTCGACGGGGAGGCGGGGCCATCCGCGAAGCGCTCCGTGACGCCCGGGACCGGGCGGCGAAGTCGACCACCCCGCAAGAACGCGCGAGAGCCCTGGCCGATGCCGGCGATGCGTGCGCTCGCTCGATCGCCCGGACGAATGGCGCCGTCGGCTTCTACCTGCGCGCGATGCGGACCGATCCCACCTCGGACGAGCTGGTGACCCGCGCCGCCGCCGCCCTCGTCCGCCGTCCGCGCGCGCTCGAATCGCTCCTCTGGCGCCGCCTCGGCTCCGACACCTTCAGCGCCGAGCGCAAGCCCGCCGCCCTTGCCGCGCTGCGCGCCCTCGCCGCGGTCTACGCTGGCAGCGGCGGCCCCCTGCGCAGCCGCAGCCGCGCGCGGGCCATCGAGCACATCCTGCTCGCGATGGGCGAGCCGGTCCCCGTGCGCACGCCCAGCCTCGCGGACGCGTGACGCGTCACTCCGCGCTCTCGATCCGCCCGCTGCCGAAGTCGCCGCCGAGAATGCGCGGCAGCGCGCGGGCGCCGATCTGGAACACGCACACGATCGCGTAGAGGGTCAGCGACAGGTGCACGCGGTCCAGCTGCATCGCGGCCTCCTGCCGGGCCATGGGGAGGTCGGCCGCGCGCCGGTCGAACGCTCGCGCCAACAGCCAGAGTGCGACCACCAGCAGCAACCCGGGCGCGTACGTGTGGGCGAGGTAGAACGTGCCGAAAGGCACCCCATGCGGCAAGGCGCCGCGTGGCATCGCCGACGGGCCGATGAAGACGAGGATCATCGAGCCGACGGGTGACATCGGCCCATCGTCACGGACGGTGATGCCGGAGACTACCTCGAGGACGAAGAGGTACAGAGACGCCGCGAGCACCAGCAGCGCCACTCGCCCGAGCCAGCCGCCGTGACGAGCGCACCACCAGAACGCGACGGCCCAGATCACGAGCCGCGCGAGGTCGAACATCGTCGACGGACAGGCTACGCTAGAGCAACCCGTCAGGGGGTCGAGCCGACAGCGGCAATCTTCCAGATCGCGCGGTTGTAATAGTTCGCGTCGGCGCCGACGACCTTGGGGCTCTTGAGCCAGCCCCCCTCGGTGCCGCGGGCGGCGGCGAGCGGGGCGCCGTCGGAGAGCAGGTAGCGCTTGGTCATCACGTTCTGGATGAGGAACCCCTCGCCGCTCGGGGTGATCTTCCAGATGGCTCGCCCGTAGTAGTTCGAGTCGGCGCCGACGACCTTCGGCGCGGCGGTCCAGCCGCCTTCGGGCTTGGTCACCGGCGCGCCGTCGGACAGGAGCTCGCGCTTGGTCGTCGCGTTCTGGATCAGATACCCCTCGCCGCTCGGCACGATCTGCCAGTAGGCGCGGTTGTAGTAGTTCGCGTCGGAGCCGAGGATCGCGGGCGACGAGGTCCAGCCCCCTTCGGTGCCCGCCGGTCCGGTGAGCGGCGTCCCTTCGGACAGCAGCTCGCGCCGGGTCATCGCGTTCTCGATGACGACGTTCTTGTTGGTCCACGCGCTGACGTCACTGCCCGCGGCGGTCGCCACCGGGCTGGCGGCGATGGCCACGGCGAACGCGACGGACATCCCCACAATCGTCTTCTTGAACATGGTGAGCTCCCCCTCGCTCCGGCGGATGGATCCGCCCGAGCGTGCTCTACCGTAAACCGTTACGGCCAGAACTGCAGAGGTAACCCGTGCCGATGGCTGAGCGCGAGCCAGTCCATCAGCGCCGCCACCGTGATGTGCACGAGGAAACCCTGGTAGATGCTCTTGGTGCGCATGCTCAGCGAGCCGAGCGCGGTGCCGGCGATGATCGCGCCGCACGCCTCGAGGTACGGCTTGCCGTAGTGGATCATGCAGTAGGGGACGATCATGGCGAAGATGGCGCCGGAGCCGAAGCTGCGGCGCAGCGCGCCGAGCCAGAAGCCGCGGAAGAACATCTCGAGCGCGAAGAACTGCGCGAAGTACATCGCCTCCCACAACAGGAAGTCGAACCAGCTGCGCGAGGCGTGCTTGTAGAACGGGTAGTAGCCGCCGAAGTCCGGCTCGCGGCTGACGATGAACATGGCCGGCAGCACCACGGCGAGGAAGAGGCCGTAGATCCAGGCGTGGGCGAAGAAGCCGCGCGTACGCAGCCCGAAGTCGAGCAGCGAGTCCCGGCGGAAGAACAGCCGCCAGACCATGAAGGGAAAGATGTACCCGAACACGCGGGTGAAGGCCCACCAGCCGAAGCCCCACAGCTCGTCGTAACGGGCGAGGCGAAGGCGGTCGTTGTGCGCCTGGTTCCACTCGAAGAGGTGCGGCTTGATGTGCCCGTCCCACCACAGACGCGTGCCGTAGTACTCCTGCATCGTCAGGATGAGCGCGCACAGGACGAGCGCGACGATCGGCCGGTAGTCCATCCCGCCGGACGCGAGGATCTCGCCACGGAAGCGGTGAGCGTCCTCGTCGAGCTCGCGCCAGGTCTTGCGAAAAAAGAGCCACAGAAGCGGGAAGACCACCGCGAAGGCGGGGATGGGCAAGAACGGCTTGGCCACGTCCATGAACGCGGAGAAGCCGCTCTGTGCCGCCGGCACGGTGTCGAGCGGGTTGATCACGCGCCGGACGACAGCGCGATGCCGCTCTCCAGACGCGCCAGCGAGGTCTCGCGTCCGAGCATCATGAGCACCTGGAAGAGACCGGGGCTCGCGCTGCGACCGGTGAGCGCCACGCGCGCCGCCTGTGCCACGTCCTTGATCTGCAGCGACTGCGCTGCGAGCCAGGCGTTGACCGCTTCTTCCAGCGGCGCCTCCAGGCTCCAGTCGGCCGTCGCGGCGAGCACGTCGGTGAAGCCGCGCAGCTTGGCGACCGCGTCGGGGACGAGGAACTTCGCCTTCGCCTTGTCGTCGAAGACCGGCGGCTCGCGGAAGAAGAAGTCGAGCTTGTCGGCCGCCTCCACGAAGGTCTGCGCGCGGTCACGGACGGCGGGGAGTGTGCGGATCACCTCCGCCTCCGACACGATCAAGCCCCGCGCGGCGAGGAACGGCGCGGTGCGCGCGGCGTACTCGGCGTCGGGCGTGAGCGCGGGCGTCTTCAGGTGCTCGTGGTCGATGGCGAGGAACTTCTTCGCGTCGAACTTCCCGTCGCCGCGCCCGACCCGCTCCCAGGAGAAGGCTTCGGTCAGCTCGGGGATGGAGAAGACCTCGCGCTCGCCGTCGGCCGACCAGCCGAAGCGCGACAGGTAGTTGAGCACCGCGTGCGGCGAGTACCCCTGATCGCGGTAGTCCATCGCCGAGACCGCACCGTGGCGCTTGGACAGCTTCTCTCCCGAGGGGGCCAGCATCATCGGCAGGTGGGCGAGCTCCGGCACCTTCGCCCCCATCGCCTCGTACAGGAGGATCTGTGGCGGCGTGTTGACCATGTGGTCGCGCCCGCGGGCGACCAGCCCGATGTCCATCGTGTGGTCGTCGACCACCGCGCCGAAGTTGTACAAAGGGATGCCGTCGGAGCGCAGGAGCACGAAGTCCTGCTGCGCGTGGTTGGGCGTGACGATCTCGCCGAACACCTTGTCGACGTAGGTGACGCTGCCGCTCTCGGGCATGACGAAGCGGACGACGAACGGCAGGTCCGGCTGGTCCTTGCGGTGACGGCAGGTGCCCGGGTAGCGGAAGCTGGCTTTCGGGTCCTTGGCCTTCAGCTCGGCGCGCTGGCGGTCGAGCTCCTCCTTGGTGCAGTAGCAGCGGTACGCCTTGCCGGCGGAGATCAGCTTCTCGGCGTGCTCCTTGTACAGCGGGAGCCGCTCCATCTGCTTGTACGGGCCGTAGCTGCCCCCCTTGCCCGGGCCTTCGTCCCAGTCGATGCCGAGCCAGCTCAGCGAGTCGAGGATCACCTGCTCGCTGGCGGCGGTGCTGCGCTCCTGGTCGGTGTCCTCGATGCGCAGGACGAAGGTGCCCTTGTTCTTGCGAGCCCAGAGCCAGTTGAAGAGCGCCGTGCGCACTCCACCGATGTGGAGGTAGCCGGTCGGAGACGGGGCGAAGCGGACGCGAACCATGAGGGGAAGCGCGTTTTAGCAGACTTGGCGGCGGCCGAGTCAGTCTCCCGCGCGCCGGCCGCGACGCACCACGGCTTGGCGACCAAGGTGCGGCTCACGCCTCGCGGGCGGAAGCGACAGACCAGCGTGCGATAGCCGTCGTCGAGAGAGGCGGGATCATCCCAGCGCTTGGTGCGGAGATTCGTCGGCATCCAGAACACTCGTTCGGAAAGGGAACACCGTCGACGCTGGCACGGCGCTGCAAGCGCCGACAGTTCGCGCGGTGCCACGCACGCGTCGGCCTGGACCACCGCTTGCTCTACGGATCCACGAGCCACCGCAGCACCGGGTGGAACCTTTCGCCGTCCGCCGCGTCTTACCGAAACGGAGCCCCCCGTGCGCCTCGCTCGCCTCGTCGCCTTCGCCACCATCACGCTCGCCGCGTCGCTCACCGGTTGCGCTTCGCACCACCACACGACGCCGGCCGCCGCACCCGAAGAGAGCGCTCCGGCCGCGGGCACGTCGTGCGAGGAGGGGGATCCCGCCTGCACCTGCGTCGACATCGACGGCGGCGACTACGACCACGTGTGCAAGGTCGACAGTGACTGTGTGGCCATCACCGTCGGCACGATCTGCGGCGCCGCCTCGTGCTTGCCGGCCAACGCCGCAGTGAACAAGGACAGCTACGCGGCCTTCCAGCAGGATCGCCAGCAGGTGGAGTACGCGTCGTGCGTCCCCGTCGCCAACGGCACGGTGTCCTGCGTGAACGACGCCTGCGTGCTGCAGGGCGCGGCCGGCTCCGTCGGCGCGGGACAGGCCGACGGCGGCAGCTCGGCCGGCAGCGACGGCAGCGCCAGTGGCGACGACGACGGGACGGGCACCGGCATCGAGATCGATCTCGGGGACGACGACGACACCACGGTGACGGTGCCGGATCCGCCGAGCGCGGGCGACGACGACGACGGCAGCGGGAACGGCGGGTCCAGCAGCGGTGACGACGACGATGACGACGACAACGAGGGCAAGCGCCACCCGCACCCGCAGAGCCGGCACGGACACGGCGCCACGCACGTGCAATCCCCCGCGGTGACCGACATCATCAAGTGAGAAGCGCGGAGCAAGTGATAGACGTGGAGCCAACATGGCGAGCACGGAAAAGCGAGAGAGCGGGTCTTCGGCGGTCTACGCGGTGGTGATGGCCGGAGGGTCGGGGACGCGGTTCTGGCCGGCCTCGCGCGAGACCCGCCCGAAGCAGCTGCTGCCGCTCGCGGGGGGCGATGAGGCGCTCCTCGCCGCCACCGTGCGACGCCTCGCCCCGCTGGTCCCGCCGGAGCGGGTGTACATCGCGACCGGTGCGCGGCTGCAAGCGGGCACGCGCGCCATCCTCCCCGACGTGCCGGCGGCCAACGTGCTCGCCGAGCCGGTGCCGCGCAACACCGCGCCGTGCATCGGCTGGGCAGCGTCGATCCTGGCGGCCAAGGATCCGGAGGCGCGCATCCTGGTGCTCCCGAGCGATCACCACATCGAGAACGAGGAGGCCTTCCTCGACGTGCTGCGCAAGGCGCTGGACGCGGTCGAGGCGGGCAACCTGGTGACGGTCGGCATCGTGCCGACCCGCCCGGAGACCGGCTACGGCTACATCGAGCTGGGGGAGCCGCTCGGGCACGACGTGCGCAAGGTGGCGCGCTTCGTCGAGAAGCCGGATCTGGCGCGCGCCAAGGGATACGTCGAGGGGAAGAAGCACCTGTGGAACGCGGGGATGTTCATCTTCCGCGCCGGCGACATGCTGGCGGCGATCGACCGCGCGATGCCCGAGCTGGGCGAGGGGATCCGCGCCATCCAGGCCGGCGGCGACGAGGCGCTGGCGAAGATCTTCCCGACCCTGCCGTCGATCTCCATCGACCACGGCGTGATGGAGAAGACCGCCAACCTGGCGGTGGTGCCGGGCGACTTCGGCTGGAACGACGTCGGCAGCTGGGAGAGCGCCTGGGAGCTGGCCGCGAAGGACGAGGCGGGCAACGCGTTGCCGAGCGCGGCGGGGCAGATCTCCGTCGCCGTCGACTCGCGCGGCAACCTGGTGCAGACCAGCGACGCGAAGAAGACCATCGCGCTGCTCGGCGTCGAGGGGCTGGTGGTGGTCGACACCGGCGACGCGCTCCTCGTCATGCCACGCGACCGAGCGCAGGACGTGCGCGCCATCGTCGACGCGCTGAAGAAGAAAGGCGGGCCGGTCTGATGAGCGAGGTGAACGCCGGCAGCGGCGTCACGTTGAACGCCGCGGGGGACCGCTACGAGCTGGTCGAGGAGGGCAAGCTGGCCTTCGCCGACGTCCAGCGCCGCGGCGACCAGCTGATCATCCCGCACGTCGAGGCCGATCCCGACCTCCGCGGAAAAGGCACGGCCGGCCGCTTGATGGAGGGCATCGTGGCCCACGCCCAGCGCGAAGGGCTGACGATCGTGCCGCTCTGCAGCTACGCCCGCGCGTGGCTCGCGCGGCACGAAGGACGCTGACGTCTCAGCCGGCGTCGCCGCTGATCACGAGGGTGCTGACGCAGGTGCCCCAGGTCCCGCTGTCCGGATCGCAGGTGCGGTTGCCGCTGCAGTCCTTGAAGCCGTCGATGGTCACGATCTGGGCGTGACAGGAGACGTACGAGCCGGGCGCGGTGCAGGGGGTCCCCTCGACGCCGTCCGCGCTGACGGTGCCGCCGTCGGTGTCGACGGTGACGGGCGTCACCGCGCCGGTCCCGCTCCCGGTCGTGTCCAGCAGATCGCCGTCGCCGGAGCTCTCCGACCCGCCGCCGCACGCCACGAGGGTCGTGACGGTGCCAAGAGCCAGCGCGCCAAGCGCAACCGCCAGCGACAGTCGCGTGAGCTTCATAAAAGCAGATACGGTGCGGCTGTCTCGGTCTTGCAGGGCCATAGTCTCTTTTCCGTCTCTTCCTCGACTATGGACGATGGTTCCGGCTCGCGGTAGTGGTTTCGACACGAATGACCGTCTTTCTCACCGGATCGAGTGGACACGTGGGAGCCAATCTGCTCCGCGCACTCACAAGCCGCGACGAGAAGGTGCGAGCCTTCGTCCAGCCGGGCACGGACCCCAAGTGCTTCCAGGGACTCGCGATTGAGCTCGTCGAGGGGGATCTTCGCGACGCGGCGTCGGTGTACGCGGCGATGCGAGGTGTGGACGTCGCCTACCACGTGGCCGCGAAGGTCCAGACGACGGTGGGGCACGAGCAGGACCTCTACGAGACGAACGTGCTCGGGACGCGTCACGTGCTCGCGGCGGCCCGCGCCCACGGGGTGAAGCGGGTCGTCGTCACCAGCTCGCTCGGCGCCGTCGGCCACGCCAAGGGCCGGCCGTGCACCGAGGAGGACGGCTTCAACCCGTTCGAGCACCACCTGCCCTACGAGGCGTCCAAGGCCTGGGTCGAGCACGAGTGTCTCAAGGCAGCCTGCGAGGGGCTTCCGGTGGTGATCGTCGTGTCCACCGCCGTCCTCGGGCCCAACGACTTCGGGCCGTCGCGCATGGGGCGGGTGATCAAGGACTTCGCCAACCGCCAGCTCTCCGCCTACATCCCCGGCGGCTTCGAGTTCGTCGG
>JAMFST010000915.1 GCA_026225435.1 Labilithrix luteola | reverse complement strand
GCGGCGACGCGCCCCTCGGCGCGACGGACGAAGACCGCTCCGAGGCCCAGCATCGCGGAGGCGGAGACGCCGGTGGCCGACGTTCCGAACGCGCGCGACAGACCGGTCATCGGCGCCGCCATGCCGGCGCGCAGCGTGGCGATGTCGCCGCTCGCGGAGAGCGCTTCGCGAGCGCCGCGCAACGTCTCGAAGAGACCGAGGAACGTGCCGAGCAGCCCGATCATCACCAGCAGGCCGAGGAGGTACGGCGTGAAGGGGGCGGACGTGACGACCGCGGGGGCACCGGCGATGCGCGCCTCGAGGAAGGCGCGGAGCGGTGGGCTGGCCTTCGCGACTGCCTCGAGGGTCGCGGGCTCGGGGAGCGCGCGCGCCTCGCGGAGGAGACGCTCGGCGCGGCTCGCGCGGAGGAAGCCCTCGATCACCCCGACGGCAAGGCCGGCGCCGATGAGCAGGACGAGCCCCAGCGCCAGCGAGTCGACGCCCCGGTACGCGAGCGCCGCGCGGGCGACGAGCAACCCGGCGATGGCGCCAGTGAAGAGGACGGCGAGGCGACTACTCATGGGAGGGCGCGGCGACGAGGGCTGCGAGGCGGCGGTGGTCGTGCTCGAGGATGCCGAGGACCACGTCACGTCCAGCGTCGAGCGCATCGCGAAGGAGGCCGCCCCTGGCGAACCAGGGGGCGAAGTGAGACGGCGCGAGGGCCTCCGGGAGACGGGTGATCTCGGCGGCGAAACGGCGCGCGAACGACCGACCGATGTCGGCCAGCAGGCGGTCCTCGAGCACCGCGCGCCCCTCCGCGGTCGCCTCGAAGAGCGCCGCGTCGAGCCGCTCGAGGCGCGCCTCTCTCGGCCCCAGCTCGGCGAGCGCAGGGCCCATCTCCTCGCGCAGCGCGCCGAGCTCGAACCTCACGCGCGCGAGCGTCCGGGTGACGAGCTCACCGCACGGAGCCCACATCCGCTCGGCCGCCCCGTCCTTCGCGATCGCGGCCATCACCTCCGCGGGGGTCGGCAGCCGGCTTCGTCGCTGGAACGGGTCGGCGAAGGTGTCGTCCACCTCGGCGCGAAGCCCGAGCGCCCGCTCCTCGACGAGCGCGAGCACGGCCTCCCGAGCCGCCCGTGACGAGGCGGCGCTGGCTCCGACGGCGCGCGGGGGCGACGCGTCGAGGTGTTGCGCGAGGTCGACGCTGCCATGCAGGCTCATGAGCCGGGCCAGGACGACTGCGGGGTCCGCGGGGCCCGTCCCTCGCACGTCCGTCTCGATGAGAGTTGCCGCGGAGGCCGAGAGCGGGCCCGCCACAACCTTCGCGCTGCCTGCGATCACTCGCCGCGTCTACTTTCCCGGAGCCCAGCCGACAAGGCTTTCCTGTACTTCCCGGCCGTCCGGGCGTCACCGCGTCGCGGTCTTGGTGGGGCGCTGAAGAGCGAGCTCTGGGCGATGAGGACGTGGAGGTAGTCGTCGATCCCGGCCTCGAAGCGCATCTGGGAGACATCCAGCTGGCGCACGAAGGTGGCACGGGAGGCGAGCGCGTCGGCGACGTCGCTTGCCGGTTCTCTTCGCGGGTGGCCATGGAGTCCGACGATTGTCACCCGAGGACGAAGGCGAAGGGATCGGCGTCGCGCCGGCTCTGCAGGACCTCGAGGCCGGGGAGCTCGTCGCGCAGGCGATCGGCCAGGGAGGGCAACGCCAGACGCTCGCTGTTCGAGTGGAGCGTGCAGATGACCGTCGCCCCTCGCGCTGCCGCTGCGAGCGCGTCGTGGTGGCGCACCTCGCCGGTGAGGACCACGTCGGCCCCCTGGTCGAGCGCCTCGTGGAGCAGCTCCCCGGCGGACCCGGCGAGCACCGCGATCGTCGTTGCGGCCCCTTCGCGCGGCCCGGCGACCAGCAGACCTCCGGTGCCGCGCGCGATCCCTTCCTGCACCCGCGCGAGGACGTCGCGGCGATCACCCGCGACCGTACCGATCCTCCCCTGCCCGACCGCGCCCCCATGCCCGGGCGTCGCCCCGACGTTCTGCCGCCGCAGCAGATCGAACGCCGGCTCTTCGTAGGGGTGCGCCGCACGCAGCGCCTGCACCACCGCCACGGCGAGCGACTCCGGCAGCGTGGTCTCCAGCTTCACCTCGCGAACGGTCTCGCGCCGTTGCGCCTGTCCGACGCGCGGCGCGGTCCCCTCCTCGCCGAAGAACGTCCCTTCGCCCAGCCCCCGAAAGCTGCACTCGCGGTACGCCCCGATGCGCCCGGCCCCGGCGGCGAACAGCGCCTCGGCGACCCTGTCGGCCGCCTCCACCGGCACGAAGGTCACCAGCCGAAGGCTGCCCGCCTCATGGCCCGCACTCTCGACCGCCGCGCGCAGCGGTCGTCGATCGCTCATGCCGACGAGGTCCGCCAGCGCGTCGTTGGTGCCGCCGCTCGCCGCATCGAGGGCGGTGTGCGGGCTGTAAACGGACAAACCGCTGCGGCTGAGCCTGTAAGCGAGCGATGGGGCCACCACCCGCTTCGTCGAAGCGAACAGCGGCGGGTGGTACGCCACGATCGCCGCGCACTTTGCCTCGATCGCCTCGTCGATCACCGCCGCCGTGGCGTCGATGGTCAGCAGCACCCGCGCCGGGGTCAGGTCCTCCGCCTCGTCGCCGACCAGCAGGCCCACGTTGTCCCACGACTCCGCCAGGCGCAGAGGCGCGAGTCGATCCATCGCCGCACAGAGATCACCGACGCGCATCTCGCGAGCATCGCACACGAAGCACCGCGAAAACCCCTCCAACCTGGACTGTAAAGAATACGAGACGTTCAGTTTTAGAATTGACTAAGTGAACGTATCGTTTCACAACGCAAACCGCCATGTGGATCGTCCGGCTCGCGCTACGGCGCCCTTACACGTTCGTCGTCATGGCGATCGCGCTCCTCCTCGGCGGGATCTTCTCCGTCGGCAAGATGCCCACGGACATCTTCCCGGAGATCGACATCCCGGTCATCGCCGTCGTCTGGCAGTACGGCGGCCTCGACGTCGACGAGATGGAGAAGCGCGTCACCGGTAACTACGAGCGCGCGCTCACCACCACGGTCAACGGCATCGAGCACATCGAGAGCCAGACGCTGACCGGCATCGGCGTGGTGAAGATCTTCTTCCACCCCGGCACCAGCATCGAGAACGCCAACGCCCAGGTGACCGCCATCTCGCAGACGATGCTGCGGCAATTCCCGCCGGGAATGACCCCGCCGCTGATCGTCGAGTACAGCGCGTCGAACGTTCCGATTGTCCAGATGTCCATTCACTCGGACACCCTGTCCGAGCAGAACCTCTTCGACCTGGCGTCGAACTTCATGCGCGCCGGCCTGGCCACGGTGCAAGGCGCGCAGCTCCCCTGGGCCTACGGCGGCAAGCAGCGGCAGATCATGATCGATCTCGACCTGCCGCGCCTCTACGGCCTGGGCATGTCGCCGCGCGACGTCATCGACGCGGTCAATGCGCAGAACCTGGTGCTCCCCTCGGGCACGGCGAAGCTCGGCGGGCAGGAGGTCATGGTCCGCTTGAACTCCAGCCCCGAGGCGGTGAAAGAGCTCGGCGAGCTGCCCCTGCGCACCGTCAACGGCAGCCTCATCACCATCTCCGACGTCGCCCACGTGCGCGACGGTTTCGCGGTGCAGACCAGCATCGTCCACGCCGACGGCAAGCGCGGCGTGCTCCAGTCGATCCTCAAGAGCTCCGGCGCCTCGACGATGGACATCGTCGCCCGCGTGAAGACCGCCCTGCCCGACGTCTTGCGCACCCTGCCCCAGGACTTCAAGCTCGACCTGCTCTTCGACCAGTCGCTGTTCGTGCGCGCGTCCATCGAGGGCGTCGTCAAGGAAGCGGTCATCGCCGCCGGGCTCACCGGCATCATGATCCTGCTCTTCCTCGGCAGCTGGCGCAGCACCATCGTCGTCGTCACCAGCATCCCGCTGTCGATCTGCGTCTCGCTGATCACCCTGGCCTTCCTCGGCCACACGCTCAACCTGATGACCCTCGGCGGTCTCTCGCTGGCCGTCGGTATCCTCGTCGACGACGCCACCGTCGAGATCGAGAACGTCCACCGCAACATCGGCATGGGCAAGCCGATCGTCCGCGCCATCCTCGACGGCGCCCAGCAGATCGCCACGCCTGCCTTCGTGGCCACGCTCTGCATCTGCATCGTCTTCATCCCCGTCGTCTTCATCTCCGGCGCGGCCAAGTCGCTCTTCACCCCGCTCGCCATGGCCGTCGTCTTCGCCATGATGAGCTCGTACTTCCTCTCGCGAACCCTCGTCCCCACGATGGTTCACTTCCTCCTCGCGAAGGAGATGGATCTGTACAAGGGGGGCCACGCCGTCGGCCACATCACGCCGGGCGCGGGCTTCATCTGGAACACCCACGAGCGCTTCAACGTCCACTTCGAGCGGTTCCGTCGCGCCTACGGCGGGTACCTCGACGCGGCGCTCACCCACAGCAAGCTGGTCACCATCGGCTTCGCCGCCTTCGTCGCGCTCTCCTGCGGCATCCTCTTCCCCGCCCTCGGCAAGGACTTCTTCCCCAGCGTCGACGCTGGGCAGATGAAGCTCCACGTGCGCATGCCCGCCGGTACGCGCATCGAGGACACCGAGCGCGCCTTCGGCCTGGTCGAGGACGAGATCCGCCAGGTCGTCCCGAAGGACGAGCTGGCGACCATCCTCGACAACATCGGCGTGCCGGTCAGCGGCATCAACCTCGCGCTCGGCGACCCGTCGATGATCTCCTCCGGCGACGGCGAGATCTACGTCTCGATGAAGGAGGAGCACGGCCCGACGCCGAAGTACGTCAAGGAGCTGCGCGCTCGCTTCGCCAAGGACTTTCCCACCTACGACATCTTCTTCCTCGCGCCGGACATCACCACCCAGGTGCTGAACTTCGGTCTCTCGGCGCCCATCGACGTGCAGATTGCCGGGCCGCCCAGCAACCAGGCGCAGAACCTGGCTATCGCCGAGGATCTCACCCGCCGCATCGCCAAGGTGCACGGCGCCGTCGACCTGCACATGCAGCAGCTGGTCGGCGCCCCCGAGATGCGCGTCGCCGTCGACCGCGTCGAGGCGAGCGAGCAGGGGCTCTCCCAGCGCGACATCGCCAACGACATGCTCGTCTCGCTCAGCTCCAGCGGCGCGGTCACCCCGAACTACTGGCTCGATCCGAAGAAGGGTGTGCAGTACCTGGTCGCCGTGCAGACGCCGCAATACGACGTCAACTCGCTGCACGCGATCCAGGAGACGCCCATCTCCTGGAAGGGGTCGAGCGACCCGGAGACCCTCGGCAACCTGGCGCAGATCACCCGCCACAACACGCCGATGAACGTC
>JAMFST010000914.1 GCA_026225435.1 Labilithrix luteola | reverse complement strand
CGATCCGGAGCTGTCCGACGAGATCCTTCGCTCGCTGAAGAAGACGCTCAAGGAGCGGTCGTCGACGTGACGACCGGCGAGGGGTCCTCGCCGAGGACGACGTTGTCGAGGAGGCGCGTCTTGCCGACGTGCGCGGCGATGGCCAGGAGGAGCGTCTCCCCCTCGCCGAGCGTGGCGTCGTCAGCGCGGGCGCGCAGGCTGCGCGGATCGACCGCGGCCACGTAGTCGATCCGCTCCGACACCGAGGCCACCGCGCGCTGCACGAGACCGCGGAGCACCCCGACGCTGCGCTCTCCTGCGGCGTGCGCTCCCCAGGCGGCGGACAGGCCGCGCGAGAGCGCCTTGGCGCGCACCCGTTCCCCCTCGTCGAGGTAGGCGTTGCGCGAGCTCATGGCGAGACCGTCAGACTCCCGGACGATGGGCGCGCCGACGACCTCGACGGGGAAGAACATGTCGGCCGCCATGCGCCGCAGCACCGCCAGCTGCTGAAAGTCCTTCTTGCCGAAGACAGCGACGCTGGGGCCGGCGAGCGCGAACAGCTTGGAGACGACGGTGGTGACGCCCTCGAAGTGCCCCGGGCGGAGCGGGCCGCAGAGCGCGTCGGCGAGCGGCCCCACGCGCACGCGCGTCTCCTCCCCCTCGGGGTACATCGAGGCCGGGTCGGGCGCGAACACCAGGCCGGCGCCGGCGCGGGCCAGCTTGGCGACGTCCCCCTCGAGATCGCGCGGATAGCGATCGAGATCCTCGTTCGGTCCGAACTGCGTCGGGTTGACGAAGATGGAGACGGCCACCATCGGCGCGCGCGCGCGGGCGATGCGCACCAGGCTCAGATGCCCGTCGTGGAGCGCGCCCATCGTCGGCACGAAGCCGATGCGCGAACCGGGACCGGCGGTCAGCCGCTGCGCGTCGCAGGCGGCACGAAACTCCTCGGGGGTGCGGACGAGCAGCGGCTCTCCGGTGCGTTCCACCATGACGAGCAAACCTAGCGCCCTTTTCCGCAAGTGGGTCGGTCCTTTGCCTCTCAGGGCATTGCTCGCGAGCGCGTCCGTGAAGTAGTTTCTGCAACCCATGAGAAACGGGGCGACCTCCTACGCTGCGGCAGTCGCCCGCATGCTCGCGCTGCCAGTGGCGTTGCTGGCGGCTCCGTCGGTGTGCGCCGCGGCGCCGGCAGCCGGAAGCACGGAGGTCACGCCCAGCGAGGCGGCGGTCCGCGCGGCGCGCGAGCTCTTCCGTCAAGCGATGAGCGCCCAGGATCGCGGCGAGCATGCCGACGCCCTCGCCAAGCTCCGGCGCGTGGCCGACGTACGCGCCACGCCTGCCGTACTTTTCTACATCTCGTACAACGAGGAGAAGCTCGGGCAGCTGCTGGTCGCGCTCGGGCACATGACCGAGGCGAACAAGGGGCTGGAGGCGGCCGCGGCCGACAAGCGCGCGGCGACGAACGCCGACGCAGTGAAGCTCCTCCCCTTCGCCCGGACCGAGCTCGCCCAGCTCGACGCGCGCGTGCCGCACCTGCGCCTGTCGATCACGCCGCCGGCCGATGCGAGCGCGGCGTCGGTCACGGTCGATGGCGGGCCGGTGCCGGCGGAGGCGTGGGGCCACCTCGCCGTCGTGGCCGGGCCGCACCAGGTCGTCGTACAGGAGGCCGGCTACCTGGAAGCGCACGCCGAAGCGACCGCGCGGGACAGCGCGACGGTCGACGTGCCGGTAGCGCGGACGAAGATCGCGCCGGCGGCGGCACCGGTGGCCACCGTCGCCGCGGCGGCGACATCGAGCGACGGCAACGCGAGCGACTCCGACAGCGCGGCTCGTCACGGGCGCGGCGCGGCGATCGCCACCACCGTGGGCGCCGTCGCGCTCGTGGGGGGCGGCATCGCCTCGTTCCTCGTCGCCGGCCACGACGCCTCGAACGCACGCACGGACTGCGCCGGAGCGACCAGCTGCTCCCCGCCGCGCGGCGCCATCCGCACCTTCGATGCCCTCGCGCTCGGTGGCTGGATCGGCGGCGCCGGTCTCGCCGCGCTCAGCGTGGTGCTGTGGACACGCCCCTCGTCGTCCTCGGCGGCGCCAGCGGCGGCGAGCCTCGCCTTCGGTCCGGGCAGCGGCTCGTTCGTGGTGAAGTTCTGATGCGCTCGATGGTCCGTTCCCATCTCGTCGCCGCCAGCGTGGGGCTCGGCCTGTCCGGCCTGCTCGGTACCGCCTGCGTCGACCTCTTTCACGGCACCGACTTCCCCGACGAGTGCACCGTCGACGCCGACACCCCCGGCTGCGGCGACGCGAGCACCCGCAGCGACGCGTCGAGCGACGCCGGTGTCGACAGCGGGCCGGGCGTGTCCATCGCCGAGGGCGATCCGCTGTGCACCGGCAATGCGACGCTCGCCGCAACGCGAGTGAACGACGCCTGCGCCTGGTTGAGCGCGTGCGGCGGCGCGCTCGGGGTGAACGTCCCCGGCGCGTGCATGGCAGCCGCACGCGCGGTCTACGATTGCCGGGTCGCGCCCGAGCGGCCGACCATCGGCGCCGCGGGCACGTTCTGGCGCTGCGTCGCCAACGCGGCCAACGCGCGGAGCTGCGACGCGATCACCGCTTGCATCAATCCGACCACCAACGTCGCGTGCAAGGCCGGCACGGGCTACCTCTTCTGCGACGGCGTCGACGATCCCACCAGCCGCCTCGCGTGCGATCCGACCCTTGGCCTCGCGGGCGTCGAGAACTGCAGCGCCACCGGTCGTGGCTGCGCGAACATCAACGGCACCGGGACGTGCAGCGCGAGCGCCGACGGCACCTGCACCGTGTCCACCTGCACCGGCACGGTCCTCCACGCCTGCGACGACGCCGGCGCCGACCAAGGGGTCGACTGCGCCAACTTCGGTGCCGGCAGCTGCAACTCCGACGGCGACGGCGGCCCGCTCGGTTGCCAGACGGCGGGCGCGACGTGCACTGCCACCAGCGACGTCACCTGCGACGACGCGGGCGTCGCCCACGGCTGCCCCGCGGGCACGGCGGAGACGGTCGACTGCACCGCGCTCACCGGTGTCTCCAGCCCCAGCGCCTGCAGCGCACCGGCCGACAGCGCGGGCACGACGTGGGACGTGTCCCGCGCCTGCGTCCTCGCCGAGTCCACCTGCATCGAGACCTGCGCCAACGGCACCGTCAGCGCCTGCGTCCTCGGCCAGCCAGCGACGCTCGACTGCATCGCCGCCGGCGTCGACGGCTGCCAGTTCACGACCGTCGAAGGCATCTCGCGCGCCACCTGCTCGGCTCCGTAGAGCCACCGCCGCGGGGAGTGCGTCGGACGCAAGAAAGGCCCCGACGCGGAGCTCGCGCGGGGCCTTCTCGCCAGCCGGAGTCGTCGGCTACAGGGATTGCTCGAGCTGCGCTTTTGCCAGCGCCTTCGCGGCGCTGTCCATGTCGTCCGAGCCAGCGGCCGGGGCGGCCTTCTTCGCGACCGGTGCCGGGGCGGGCTTCGGCGCGGGGGCCGGTGCCGCTGCGCGCGGAGCCGGAGCCGGTGCGGGTGCGGGGCGCGGGGCCGGCGCGGGCGGGTCGTTCGCCGCGACCGGCGCCGCCGCGTGGTGGTGGTGATGCGAGCCGTCGTCGGCGGCAGCAGCGCCACCGGCCGGGGTCGCGGCTGCGGCAGGCGTCGCCGCGACGGCAACCGGCGGGGGAGCGGCGGCGGCCGGAGCCGGCGCACCACCCGTCATGACCGCGAGCTGCGCGGGGGTGAGCGCCATGACCGGCTGCGAGCCGTTGCCCGGGGTGAGCGTGCCGCCCATGCCGGTCGTCCCGTCGTTGAGCGCCGCGGCGGTGAGCGCGGCGGCGGCGGCGGTGGTGGACGCGCTCGGTGCGGCGACGTTACCCGCGGCGCCGGTAGCGGGGAGACCACCGAACGGCGCACCGGATTGCGGGTTGGCGGCGATGGCGGCACCCGATGCGACCGCCGGAGCGGCCCCCGTGGCCGGCAGACCGTTCTGCCCGAGGTAGGTCCCGGTCGACGCCATCTGTGCCTGCTGCGCGGCGGCGGCAGCCTGGACGCTGCGCGCGGCCTGGGCCGCTGCCTCGGCGCGGCTGTCGTTGCGCCACATGACGAAGACCGCGGCCCCGACGCAGGCGCCGACGACGAGCAAACCCGCCGCCCACGACATCGCCGGGTTGCCAAAGCGGACCTTGGTGCGCGCCGTGACGGCGGTGCCCGGCGGATCGACGTTGCTCGTCGAAAGCGGGGTGCCCGGCGGACGGATGGCGCCCGGCATGGGGGACGTCGCCGCGACGCCAATCGGGCTGATCGGAAAAGCCGGCCCGGCGACATCGGTGAGCGCCTGCGCCGGAACGGCCTGCGCGGCCTGTGCGCTCAGCTGCGTGACGGCGTGCGACGACGGATCGGGGATCGGCTGCGCGCGCTGCACGTTCGCCAGCTGCTGGGCGATCAGCTGGTCCATCGCCGTCTGCGTCTGACCGGCGCGGGCGGCCTGCATCTGCTGCAGGACCTGGGCGCGGAACTCGGTCGACATCGCCGCGCCGCCCGCCATGATCGTCGGCGGCGTCTGCAGCTGGAAGCTCGTCGCGCCGCTCGTATTCGCGTGGACCTCGTCGGTCACCGCATCCATCGCCGGCATCGACAGCGGCATCACCGCGTTCGTCTGTTCGAGATCCTCGAAAGGCGGCGGCGTGGGCACCGCAAAGCCCGCGGCCGGCGGGCTCATGCGCGCCGCGCGGGCCTGCACGGCGGGCGGAGGCGGAGAGCTGAGGGGACGCGCGATGGTGGCGTCGTCGTCCCGCCGCGCGGTCGACGCGCGCGAAGGCGGCGGCGCAAGCAGCGGCGACGGTGCCGGCGCGGGCGTCCGCACGATGGCGCGCGGCTGCGGAGCGACGGGGCGCTCGTCACGATCGGCGAAGGCGGGCTCCGTGTTCATGGCGCCGAGCGCTTCGTTGATCGCCCCGAGCGACACCGACCCGCCGATCGACGAGTGATAACGCTGAGCCGACGCGGGACCTTGCGCTTGCGACATCGGACCGCTCGAAGGGCCCGAGCCCGGTGAGCCGATCTTCCGCACCGAAGCGCGCCGCTGCCCGTACTGCTGCTCGGTCTTGGCGCGGACTTGCGGACGCGCCCCCTCGACGGCGGCCCGGAGCTCGGTCTGTACGACCTCGATCTCCCCGGTCTCGAGGAGCTCGTCTTGGTCGTCTTCGCTGCGCACGTTGCGTTTCGTGAAAGGGAGCACTTCGCCTCCAGAACTTTCCATTCAGCATTGCAGATCGCGAGCCAGAGTGCGAACCGTCTGACGCGCTTCTGACCGTCCGCCTGACCCGGAGAAACGGACGGGTGCCACTTATCCTACCTCGCGCAGCCTATGGCATGAGGGGCGCAGCCCTCAGCAGGTGATCCTCACGAGATCCAGTGGGATACTGTAGCGAACTCAACCGAATTGTCGGCAAGGGCGAAGCAATGGTCAATTGTTCAAATAAACAATTGAACACCTATCGTGCTCGGTCAGTGACCGGCCGCGAAGAAGAAGGTTGCCACACCACCTACGAGGATGGCCACCACGCCGACGATGACCGGCACCAGCCACGACGGCCGCCGGCTGGGCACGCCGTGCGCGACGAGCCCGTCGTCACCGACCTCGTGCTGCCGGATCGCCTCGAAGGCTTGATCCATCTGTCGGGCGGGTGCGCCGTAGGCGGGCGCAGGAGCGGCGAACGGATCGGGAGCCGACTCCAGCGGGGCGAGCGGTGCCGAGTGGCGCTGCACCGGACGCGACAAACCGATCTGGATCTGCGAGGCGAGCTCCGCCTGCGGTGTCAGCGCCCAGGCCTGGTGATCGCCGGTGAGCCCGTAGGCGTGACCGAGCGCGTTGGCCAGGTCGCCGACCGTCTTGGTGCGGATGTTGGGGTTCTTCGCCAGCGCCACCTCGAGCACCTCGTCGAGGGCCATCGGCGAGCTGCGCCCGGCGTTCTGCAAGCGCTCGCTCGCCGGAACCGGATCCTTGGTCATGATCGCCAGCAAGATCGACGGACCGTTGCTCCCGTCGAAGGGCACCGAGCCGGTCAGCGACTCGTAGGCGATCGCGCCGAGGGCGAACACGTCGGCGCGACCATCGAGCGTGTCCAGCCCCTGCGCCTGCTCCGGCGCCATGTAATAGGGCGAGCCGATCGTCGTGCCGAGCACGGTGAGCTTCTTTGCGTTCTGGTTCTTGTCCTTGACCGATCCGAAGTCGAGGATCTTCACCAGGTCGCCTTCACGCGTGCCGCACATGAAGAGATTGTCGGGCTTCAGATCGCGGTGCACGAAGTGCCGCTTGTGCGCCTCGTCGAGCCCCTTGGCCACCTGCGAGAGCATGCGAACCACGCGCTCCGGCGGGATGGCCTTCTCGCGCTTGAGGAGCACGCGCAGCTCCTCGCCGTCGAGGAACTCCATCACCAGGAACCAGAGACCCGAGGTCGCGTCGTGCTGGAAGTCGAGCACGTCGACGATGTGATCGTGGGGCAGCGACTTGGAGATCTCGTACTCGCGCTTGAAGCGCTCGAGCGAGACCTCGTCCTTCACGACCTCGTCGTGCAGCACCTTCACGGCGATGCGCGAGTTGGTGAACTTGTCGATCCCTTCGTAGACCCGACCCATGCCGCCGTCGGCGACGACGCGGCGCAGCTCGTAGCGATCGCCGAGGCGAGTCCCGAGCCGCTTGTCGTCCGTCGCCGTCTGCGTCGGCACCATGCTCGCGTGGACGAGCGCGGTCCCGTCCGCCGCGCAGAAGCCGGCGTCGTCCGGGTAGACGCGTTGACAGGTCGGGCAGACCTTCATCGGCCGGTCAGCTGCTCTCCTTCGCGGCCGCCACCGGTGGCACGAAGTAGATGATCCGGTTGCAGGACGGGCACTGCTCGAGGAGCGGCTCGCGACGCAGGCGGTGGAACATCTGCGGCGCCAGCGCCATGTTGCAGGCGCGGCAGGTGCCGTCGACGGTGACCGCAGCGATGGCGGTGCCGCGCTTGGCACGGATGGTCTCGTAGCGGCGGTACAGGACGGTCGGCAGCTTCTTCACCACCGCGTCGCGCCCCTGCGCGCGGGAGGTGCGCTCCCCCTCGGCCTGACCGAGCTTGGAGTGGATGTCCCCCTCGCTCGACCCGAGCTCCGCCTTGAGCTTGCCGATGTCGGCGTCGAGCGACTCGATGGTCTGCCGGTGGGCATCCCCCTCGGTCGTCAGCTTGCCGATCTCGTCCTCGCGGTCACGGACCAGCTTGCGCAGCTCCTCGAGCTCGCGCTGGACGGCGTTGGACTCGCGCTCGGTGCGGGCTCGCCCCATCTTCTCTCGCGAGTGCTCGAGCTGCTGCATCATCGTGCGGACGTCGGTGATGGCGTCGTTGCGGGTTCGGTCGCTCGCGGCCACCGCGGTCTTGGACGTCTCTCGCTTCTCTTCGAGCTTCTTCAGGTTGGCCTTGAGGCCGGAGAGAACCCCGCGCTCCTGGGTCAACGTCTCGTCGAGGGTACGGAGGTCCGCGTCGATCGCGGCGAGCTCTTCGAGCGCGTGAATCTGGTCGGGGATGCTCAAGTTCGAAACTCCTTCAGGTCGCTCGGCGCGCGCATCACATCGTGAAGTGGGCCCACCTGGGTTCGAACCAGGAACAGCCCGGTTATGAGCCGGGGGCTCTGACCGATTGAGCTATGGGCCCGGCTTAAGAGAGGGCGAAAGGTAGTCGAAGGCTGACCCGCCGTGAAGGATTTCGGGGGGGAAGCGGTCAATGACACGTCAGCGACAGGTCACGGAGGTGAGCGAGCTCGCGCCGCTGCGGCGATTCGACAGGCCATTTGCCGGATCGAGAGAGAACGTGACGAGGGTGGGCGGCGAGCCTGGCGGGCCGGCGACGAGGCCGACCGGGTCGCCTCCGTTGAGCGCGGGCTCGGCGCGGCCGACACCGGGGGGAGCGCCGGCCGCGAGGTCCAGCGTGACGAGGCGCGCGCTGTCGTCTTCGGCGGCGTAGACCACGAACGGAGCGGCTGCCGGTGGTCCCGGGACGAGCGACAGCGCGCCGGAGCCGACGCCGGCGGGGGCGAGCACGCGCAGCGCAACGAGGTCCCCGGCGAGACGGATGGCCATGAGCTTGCCGCCAGCCGCGTCGCGAGGAGCGTCGTCGTCGCGGGCGACCAGCTCGAACGAGTCGTCGGCGTTCGCTTCGGGCGGGACGACGAACGCGCCGATGTGCGTCGTCTGCGCGGTGAGGGCGCGCGGTGCGGAGACCGGAAGCGCGGGGTCGGCCGGGACCGTCACCGCTTCGAGCCAGTGGAAAGCGCGGCGCTCGCCCGGGGCTTCGACCGCGTCCTCGATCAACCCCGCGTCGCGGTCTTCGCCGCGGCGCACGCGGTAGACGACGACGAAGCCGGTGCGGGTGGCGACGACCTGGGGGGATTCGGCGTCGGTGCCGTCAGGGGTGAGGACGAGCGGCTCGCCGGCGCCCACCTTCCCACTCGCATCGACGCGGGCGGCGCGGATGCGGCCGAACCGGGCGAAGGGATCGTCGTCGTCCCACACGACCAGGCCAGCGCCGGGAGCCGCCGGAGCGAAGGCCAGATCGGCGTCGAGCGAGTCGTCACGCGGCTCGGGGATGCGCGCGACGGGCTGGACGGCGTCGCCGTTGAGCGCGGCGATCACCAGGGTGAGCGCGGGGGCGCCGGCGTCACGCGGGCGTCCGGCGTCCGGCCGGGCGGCGCTCTCGCTGTACAAAAGGAACGTCTGCTCGGGCGAGCCGTGACGGAGCACCAGCTCGGGCGGAGGCGCGTCGGGATCGCCGCCGGGAAGGTCGTGGACGGTGAGCGCGCCGCCCGCCCGATCGAGGTGGGCCCAGGCCGCCGCGCCATTCGGGCGAAGGAGGCCGAAGAGCGTGCCGGTCGCCACCGGACCGGGACCATCGGGGACGCCGTCACTGG
>JAMFST010000913.1 GCA_026225435.1 Labilithrix luteola | reverse complement strand
GGCGGCGCGCTCCCACGATCCGCTGGTCGTCGTGAAGAGCATCGGAGCGTCGACTCCGCAATTCCTCCAGGCGTTCTGGAGCAACGAGGTGCTGAGCGACGTGTACCTCCTGCTCACGCACCCCGACGGCGAAGGGCACGTTGACAAGGAGTTCCAGGAGATCGAGCTGACGAACGCGACCATCGCGTCGATCGAGCACGTGTGCGCCTCGGGGGGCACGAGCGAGCGCGAGGCCGCGCAGGAGGTCGAGGAGATCGCCTTTCGCTTCGAGGCGATGACGGTCAAGAACGTGCCCGGCAAGACGGCCGCGAAGTACGACTGGAAGAACCAGGGCTAGCCATGCGCTCGCTCCTCGACGACAGCCGGCTCGCCGCCGCGGGGCCGCCTCCGCTCGCGCACGATCCGGCCCGCGCGCTCCGCGAGAGCGTTGGCCGGCACCTGCGCGAGCTCTGTGCGACTCCGCGGGGGAGCGTCCTTCTGTGCCCCGCGTTCGGGGTGCAAGACACGACGCGCCTCTTCCACGAGCACCCGACCTCGGCGAGCGACATGGAGCGCGATCTGCTCGAGGTCATCGCCCGCTTCGAGCCGCGTCTGCACGACGCCTCCGTCAGCCACGTCGTGAGCGCGGAGGTGGAGCTGGTCCTGCGCTTCAGCGTGCAAGGCGCGCTCGTCAGCGAGGGGCGCGCCTTCGCCGTTCGCTACCTCGCCGTCATCGATAGCAATCACCACGTCGAGGTCACCTGATCCCATGCCCGTCCTCCCTCGCTTCGACGTCCGCACGCTGGCCACCGACGCGCTGCGCTTCGCTCGCATCTACCCGGCCATCGCCGGCCACCTCGCGCGCCGCGGTGACGATCCCACGACCGAGCGGCTCGTCGAGGGGAGCCAGTACCTGGCCGGAACCGTCCTCGACAAGATCGAGGACTTCCAGGACGACGCGCACGAGAGGCTGGCGCAGCGCGTGAGCCCGTGGCTCCGTCGACCGATCCCCTCGGCCACGGTCGTCGCCTTCCAGCCCGCCGGCGGCGCCGCGCTCCTCCTGCCCGCATCGACGGAGCTGACCAGCACCCGCGCGGATGGCCTGAGCTGCACCTTCCGACTGACGGCGTCGGCGCAGGTGGGCGGCTTCGACGTCCGCACGGCGGCGCTCGAGACGCGGGCCGGACAGCCGCCCATCGTGCGCATCGAGCTCGACAGCACCGCGGAGCTTCCGCTCAACGAGGCGGTGAGCCGGGGCGTATCGCTGTACATCGACGGGGAGCTCGAGAACGCGCTCGAGATCGTCCATCTGCTGAGCGCGCAGGTGGCGTCGGTCACGCTCGGGTGCGACGCGTGGAAGGAGCCACTCGAGCTCTCGCAACGGAACGTACAACGCGGCGGGTTGTCGCCCGAGGAGGCGCTGGCGCCCGATCCCGACGGGCCCGCGTCGGCCTTCGGCGTGTTCACCGAGGCGCTGGTGTTTCCTCACCGCTTTCGCTTCGTGCACCTCGTCGGCCTCGAGGGCTGCGCCCTGCGTCGGGAGACGTCGTCGCTCACGCTGACCTTCGTTCTCCACGGTCCCGTGTCCGGTCAGGTGCACTTCGGCGCCGGGCAGGTGCGGACCAGCTGCGCGACGGTCACCAACCTCTTCGACGCCGCGTCCGATCCGTTGCCCCTCGATACCGAGCGAGGGCCGGTGCCGCTGCGTGTGGCCGGGGTCTCGCCGCGAGCCGCCAGCGTCTACGCCGTTCGCGAAGCGTATGCGACGGCCGCCACCGGCGCGCACGGCCCGCAACCGCTGCCCGATCTGCGGCGGCTCAACGCGGCCCGGCGAGAGGCGCGGAGCCCGGCAGCCTTCGCGACGGCGCTCGCACGATCGAACGATGGAGAGACGATGACGACGATCGCGTTCAGCCGCCT
>JAMFST010000912.1 GCA_026225435.1 Labilithrix luteola | reverse complement strand
GGCGGTGAGCGCGGGATCATCGTGCTCGCCGGCGACGACGGGAAGCTCGAGGTCCGCACCGCCCGCGGCAAGACGTCCGAGGAGGAGCCGCACGCGCGCTTCTCCCGCTCCGTCGCCGAGCGGGTCATCGCCACCGGCGAGGCGGTGCTCGCGCCGCGCGCCCGCGAGGACGAGCGGCTCGCCGAGGCGGCCAGCGTCCACCAGCTGATGATCGAGTCGGTCGCCTGCGTCCCGGTGCGAGCCCCGTCGGACAAGACCATCGGCGCGCTGTACATCGAGACCCAGCTGCGCCCCGGTGCCCGCTTCAAGATGGAGCTGCCGACCCTGGCCGCCTTCGCCGATCAAGCGGCCATCGCCATCGAGAACGCGCGCCTGCTGGCGGAGAACCGCCGCCGCGCCGAGCAGCTGGAGGTCGCCAACCTGGAGCTCTCCGCCGCGCGCGACAAGCTCGCCCACTCGCTCGACCGCCGCACCGAGCAGCTCGAGACGGTCCGCCGCGATCTCAAGGACGCGCGCGCCACCCTGCGCGGTCACTTCGGCTACGGGGGACTCGTCGGCACCAGCGCGACCATGCGCAAGCTGTACTCCATCCTCGATCGGGTGAAGGACACCGACGTCCCCGTGCTCATCACCGGCGAGAGCGGCACCGGCAAGGAGGTCGTCGCCAAGACGCTCCACTCGGTCAGCCGCCGCGCGCGCGCGCCGTACCTGGCGATCAACTGCGGGGCCATCCCGGCCAACCTCCTCGAGAGCGAGCTGTTCGGCCACGTGCGCGGCGCCTTCACCGGCGCCGATCGCGATCGCCTCGGCCTGTTCCGCGAGGCAAGCGGCGGCACCGTGCTCCTCGACGAGATCGGCGAGATGCCGCTGTCGATGCAGCCGGCTCTCCTGCGCGTGCTGCAGGAAGGAAAGGTCCGCCCCGTCGGCGGCGCCACCGAGGAGCCGTGCGACGTGCGCATCGTCGCCGCGACCAACCGCACCTTGCAGCGCATGGTCGAGGAAGGGACCTTCCGCGAGGACCTCTTCTACCGTCTCCAGGTCGTCGAGCTGCACGTGCCGCCGCTGCGCGAGCGTCGCGACGACATCGCGCCGCTGGTCGATCACTTCCTCACGCTCTTCGCCGCCCGGCATCGCCGCGAGCGCGGCTCGCTCAGTCGCGACGCCCTTCGCCGCCTGTCGAGCTATGACTGGCCGGGCAACGTGCGGCAGCTCGAGCACGTGCTGCTGAACGCGTGGCTCATGAGCGACCAGACGGAGCTCGATGCGAGTGACGTCGAGCTGCCTTCGTCCGGCCTGTCGGGCCTGAGCAGCGGAACGAGCCTCGGCTCGGCGGTCGCCAGCCCGCACCCGTCGACCCCGCCGATCTCCTCGAAGAAGCCATCCAGCGCAGGCGGCGCGCCTCACCCGGCGAGCGCCAGCAAGAGCTCACGGGTCCGCGCGCAGACCCCGGAAGAGTTCAAGCAGGCCGACAAGGACCGCATCCTCGGCGCCCTGACCCAGGCGGGGTGGAACCGCCTCAAAGCGGCCGAGCTGCTCGGCATCCCCCGGCGGACGTTCTACCGCCGCTTGCGCGAGTACGGGATATTGTGACCCGCCATGAAGACCCTCCACGCCCACGTGTGCCTCGCGGGCCTCGCGATCAGCCTCGCCTTCGTCAACGGCTGCAGCCACGACGCGCCCCCTGACGCCGCCAACGCCGCGCCCCTCCCCGCGACCACCGTCTCCGAGTCGACGCACACCGTGACGACGACGCAGACGACCACCAGCGCCGCCCTCGGCATCGCCGCCGACGCCGCCGTCACCACCGCCAGCGACGGCACGGTGGCCATCGACGGCCCTGCCCCCAGCTTCGATCTCACCGACCAGAACGGCGAGCATTTGCAGCTCGAGGCGCTCCGCGGCCACAACGTCGTCCTGTACTTTTATCCCAAGGACGAGACCCCCGGCTGCACCAAGGAGGCCTGCAGCTTCCGCGACAGCTGGACCTCGCTCACCAAGTCGGGCGTCATCCTCATCGGCGTCAGCGCCGACTCGGACGAGTCGCACAAGGCATTCGCCAAGAACCACCAGCTCCCCTTCCACCTGGTGAGCGATCCCCAGGGCAAGCTGGCCGCGCGCTACGGCGTCCCCTTCAACGGCAACTACATCCAGCGCCAGTCGTTCCTCATCGGCCCGGCCGGCACCGTCCGCCGCGTCTACCGCACGGTCGACGTGAGCTCGCACGCCCAGGACCTCATCTCCGTCGTGCAGGGCTGAGATGGCGCTGGTCGTCGTCGTCGACGGCGAGCCCATGGAGGAAGCGCTCGCCAAGGCGTTCTGGCAGCGCTTCAGCGCCTACATGGACGAGCACAAGGGGGACCTGGGCGGGTTCGCTCTCCAGGAAGGGCTCGCCAGCGTCCACCCCGAGCTCCGGGACGGCCGCCCGGCCCTCATCGCCAGCCGCCAGGCCGCCCAGCGCCCCTACGCCAACGCCCCCAACCTCGACGGGGCGGCCGCCGAGCAGCGGGCGCAGCGAAAAAAGAAGGGCGGTGCGAAGCCCGGTTCCAAGCGCGGCTGACGCGGAGCATCGTGCTGCCACTTCACAGACGAGGTGGGGGATGGTAACTGGCCGCGCCCATGTCGTCGCTGGCATCCCTGAGTAGCCTGTCCTCGTCCTTGTTGGCGGACTCCGCCAGTGGTGGTTCGGCCGAAGGGGGCGTGACCGTCGACTTCGATGCCACGATCCTCGTCCAGATCGCCCTCATCGTCGTCCTCCTGGTCTTCCTCAAGCCGCTCCTCTTCGACCCGCTGATGAAGCTGTTCGAGGAGCGCGAGAAGAAGATCGACGGCGCCAAGCTGCAGGCGCGCCGCATGGACGAGAAGTCGGCCACCGCCCTCGGCGAGTACGAGGACGCGATGGCCAAGGCCCGCGCCACCGCCGGCGGCGAGCGCGAGCGGCTCAAGGCCGAGGGGACGGCCCACGAGGCCGAGATCCTCGAAGCCGTCCGCAAGAAGACGGAAAAGTCGATGGAAGAGGGGCGCCAGAAGATCGAGGTCGATCTCGCCGCCGCCCGCGCCGAGCTGAAACGCGACGCCGAGGCGCTCGCCCGTGACGTGGCGACCCGCATCCTCGGTCGCGAGGTGCACTGACCATGGTCCGCATGACTCGAATCGCCACCGCTCTCGCCGCGACCACCGTCGCCGGCGCTCTCCTTTTCACGGCCGCGCACGCCAGCGCGCAGACCGACAACGCGGCCGCGCAGGGCACTCCGCCGGGCCAGATGATCCAGCAGCAGGGTCAGCCCGGTCAGCCCCGCCGGCTCCCCCCGGGCATTCGCCGTCCGGCGCCCCCGGGCATGGCCGGCACGCCGGTCGCTCCGGGCGCCGATCCGCTCCACAACCGGCTCGCCAAAGTGATCGATCCCAGCGCCCAGGGCACCCCGGGCGGCACGGATCTCGGTGCGACCGGCAAGAAGGATGAGGAGGGCGAGCCCGCCGAGGCGGAGAACGAGGAAGGCGCGCCCAAGCCGGTCAACTGGACCGACACGCACAACAAGACGCAGTCGCCCTACCTCTTCGCCCTCATCAACTTCCTCGTTCTCGCGGGGATCTACTGGTACTTCGGCAAGGGCCCGGTCTCCCGCGGCCTCCAGCAGCGTCACGACGACGTCGCCAAGGAGATCGAGGAAGCCCAGCGCATGAAGGAAGAGGCGCAGGAGCGGGCCAAGACGTACCAGGCCAAGCTCGCCAACCTCGAGACCGAGCTGGAAGAGACGAAGAAGGCCCTGGTCGACGCGGGCAAGACCGAGCGCGAGCGGATCGTGAAGGAGGCCGAGGAGAAGGCCGAGCGCATCACCCGCGACGCCACCCTGCGCATCGACCAGGAGATGAACCAGATCCGCGACGACCTGCGCCGCGAGACGGTGGAGATCGCCATCGCCGCCGCCGAGGAGCTCCTGAAGAAGCGCATGACCGACGACGACCAGTCCCGTCTCGCCGACGAGTACCTGACCGAGCTGGTGGCCAAGTCGGCCCGCCCGAGCACCCGCCCGGTCGGAGGTGCAGCATGAGCGCCGTCGCCCGCCGCTACGCCAAGGCGATCCTCGAGCTCGGCCTCGAGTCCGGCACCGTCGACACCTTCGTGCGCGAGATCGGCGACGCTGCCGCCTCCTTCGCCGCCAGCTCCGAGCTGGAGACGGCGCTCGACAACCCGCTCATCCCGCTCGAGACCAAGCGCGCCATCATCACCGAGATCGCCGATCGCCAGCAGGCCGGCCAGCTCACCAAGAACACCCTGCACCTGCTCGTCGACCGCCGGCGCATCAAGTTCCTGCCGGAGATCTCCGCCACCCTGCGGGAGATGAACGACGCGCGCCGCGGCCTCCTGCGCGCGGAGGTCACCTCGGCCACGCCGCTCTCGGACGCCTACTACCTGCGCCTCGGCGAGCAGCTCGAGCGGATGACCGGTCGCAAGGTCGCCATCGACAAGAAGACCGATCCGTCGCTCCTCGGCGGCGTGGTCACCCGCATCGGCGACCTGATCTACGACGGCTCGCTCCGCGCCCGCCTGGGCGCGCTGCGCACCACGCTGACGAACTGAGCGCGCCCGCTCACCAGCCGAGCGGCCCGCCCCTAAAGACTCCACCGCATCACCGACAACAACCGGGACCAAAGACGACCATGCAGCTTCGCGCCGAAGAAATCTCGCAGATCATCAAGAAGCAGATCCAGAGCTACGAGAAGGCCGCCCTCACGATGGAGACCGGCACGGTCCTGTCGGTCGGCGACGGCATCGCACGCGTGTACGGCCTCGATGGCGCCATGGCCGGTGAGCTCCTCGAGTTCCCCGGTGGCATCATGGGGCTGGTCCTCAACCTCGAGGCGGACAACGTCGGCGCGGCGCTCTTCGGCGACGTGGCGGGCATCAAGGAAGGCGCTCTCGTCAAGCGCACCGGCCGCATCATGGAGGTCCCCGTCGGCGAGGCCCTCGTCGGCCGCGTCGTCAACGCCCTCGGCCTGCCCATCGACGGCAAGGGGCCCATCGAGTCCCCCCACAAGCGCCGCGTGGAAGTGAAGGCCCCCGGCATCCTCGCCCGCCAGCCGGTCAAGGAGCCGATGCAGACCGGCATCAAGGCCATCGACGCGATG
>JAMFST010000911.1 GCA_026225435.1 Labilithrix luteola | reverse complement strand
GGCGGTCAGCCCCGGCACCTTCTCTCCCGGTGCCAGCGCCAGCGTGAGCCCGTCGGTCAGCGCGACCGTCGATGCGTCCGAGAGCTACGTGCGGGTCTCGGGAGGCGTGCAGTTCGACTACGACTACGACAGCGTCACCGATCTCACGCCGAGCACGATGACCCTCGCGCTCAACGGCGGCCTCGCGGTGCACGTCGGCGGCGACGTGACGGGCCGAGCCGGGGTGTACTTCCAGAGCGCCGCCATCACCTGGGCCAGCCCGACGATCGCGATCCTCTGGTTCCAGGTGGGCCCGGTGCCGGTGCCGGTGGCGGTGACGCTCGACCTGGCCGCGCAGTTCGCGGGCTGGGTGCAGGGGGACATTCGCTTCCACGCCGGGACGACCATGAGCTTCACGCTGCAGGAGGGGATCCAGTACGCCAACGGAGTCGTCTCCCCGCTGAACCAGCAGACCTTCAGCAGGACCGACGACCCGTTCACGCTCGAGGGCGGCGGGGCGAACGTCGACTTCGCCTTCTACCCGGCGATCACCACCATCTACATGAAGCCGTTCAAGGTGGCCGGCCCGTACGTGCAGCTCAAGCCGGTCTTCGAGGTCGAGTGCAACGAGTTCACCGGTACCGCACCCAACAGCTCCTCCGTACAATTTTACGGTGACGTCGGGGTGCAGCCGGGGATCGGCGGGGGCATCGACGTGTTCTGCTTCAAGAAGACCGTCGGGCCGTTCAACCTGCCGATCCTCGACAAGCGGTTCTTGCTGGCGACCATCGCCGAGAGCTGCGCGCTCCCGCAGAACGGTCCCAAGTCGCTGCAGTACTGCAGCGAGAGCGCCCTGCGGACCTGCCTCGGGGCCAACCCGCTCGACAACACCTGCGCCACCGCCGAGCAGTCCGACGGCAGCGGGAAGATCTGTGGCGCGCCCTCCGACCAGGACGTGACCTGCGACTTCGACCAGCTGCTCCCCTGCTTGTGCAACGCGGCCGCTGCCGACGGCGGCAGCGCGAGCAGCAGCGGCGATGATGCCGGCGACGGGGGCGACTGCTACGCCCAGCACTGCGTGCCTTGCACGAAGTCGCAGCTCGTCTGTCCGACGCTGGGCGGCAGCCTGACCACCGGGAACTAGCTACGGCTCCAGCCACCTGCGTCAGCGTGACGCAGGGCGCGCTCGCGGCGAGGCGCTAGGCTCCGCCGCGTGCATCCGATCGCTCTTCCGTCCGAGAGGTTCGTCTGGCCGCCCCGACGACGGAGCCGCACGCTCCGCGGCCGCGACGAGCTCCCCGAGCAGTTCACGTCGGCGACGCCGGCGCTCGCCTGGCTGATCACGCTCCGCTGGCATGCGGTCGCCGGCCAGGTGCTCACCGTCGCCGTGGCCGCGCTGGCGCTCCACATCGCGCTCCCGGCGCGCGAGCTGCTGGCCTGCACCGCGGTCCTCGCCGGCTCGAACCTGGCGCTCACCCTGCGCGCCGGTCGACCGGGGACCACGCGCGCATACGTGCTGGGCGCGCTGGCGCTCGACGTGGGGCTGCTCACCGTGCAGCTCGCGCTGTCGGGCGGGGTGGCCAACCCGTTCGTCATCTTCTACCTGCTGCAAGTGATCCTCGCCGGCCTGCTCCTGCCCAAGCGGGGCGCCGTCGCGCTGACGGCGCTGGTGGCGGCCGGGTACTTCGGCCTCGCGCTCTTCGGTGGCGCGCACCCGCTGCCGGTGCTCGCCGCGCACGCGACGGCGGGGACGGTGGTGGCCTTCGTGCTGGTGCTGCTCTTCACGCTGGTGTTCACTGCGCGGGTCGCGGCGTCGCTGCGAGATCGGCACGAGCTGTTGCTCCGCCACCAGCGGACGACGGCGCGCGCCGAGAAGCTCGCGTCGCTGAGCACCCTCGCGGCGGGGGCGGCGCACGAGCTGGGCACGCCGCTCGCGACCATCGCCGTCGCCGCCGAGGATCTCGACGTGCTCATTCGCGAGTCGCCGCTGGAAGCGGTCGGCGACGCCTGCGTCATCCGCGACGAGGTGCAGCGGTGCCGCGAGATCCTCCACCGGATGAACGCGCGCGCCGGGCAGCTGCTGGGCGAGCTGCCAGAGACGACCAAGGTGCGGGAGATCCTCCAGGAGGTGAAGGCCGGCGTGCCCGCGGCGCTGCGCGAGCGCTTGCGGCTCGAGGGGGACTTCGGCGCGACGCTCGAGTGCCCGACGCAGAGCCTGGCGCGCATCCTCCAGAACCTGGTCACCAACGCCTTCCAGGCGAGCGAAGGGTCGCGCTCGCCGGTCACGCTCTCGGCGCACGTCCGCGAAGGGCAGGTGCGCTTCGTCGTCGCCGACCGCGGGCTCGGCATCAGCCCGGAGATCGCGGCGCGGCTCGGGGAGCCGTTCGTGACGAGCAAGCCGATCGGCGAAGGGATGGGGCTCGGCCTCTTCCTCAGCTTCGCCTTCGCCGAGCTGTGCGCAGGCGAGCTCACCGTGGCGCCGCGCGACGGCGGGGGCACCTCGGCGACGCTCGATCTGCCGCGCGCCATCCGCTGGTCGGCGCGATGACCGACGCGACCATCCTGCTGGTCGACGACGACGAGCGCTTTCGTATCCAGATGCAGCGCGCGCTGCTCCGTCGTGGCTTCGTGGCCGAGGTGGCTGCCGGCGGGGAGCAGGCGCTGGTGCTCGCCCGGACGCGCCGGTTCGCCTTCGCCAGCGTGGACCTGCGGATGCCCGGGATGCACGGGCTCGACGTGGTGCGCGAGCTGCACGCGCTGCAACCGGAGCTGGCCATCGTCGTCCTCACGGGGTTCGGGAGCATCGCCACGGCGGTCGAGGCGGTGCGCCTGGGGGCGCGGCACTATCTGACCAAGCCCGCGGACGTGAGCGATCTGCTCGCCGCCTTCGCGCGGACGGAGGGGGAGCGCTTGCCGGTGGAGCACGAGGTCCCTTCGCTCGCTCGCGCCGAGTGGGAGCACATCCATCGCGTGCTCGACGACTGCGGCGGGAACATCTCGCAAGCGGCGCGCGCGCTGCGCATCGAGCGAAAGACGCTGCAGCGCAAGCTGGCGAAGCATCCCGTGCCGCGCTGAGCGAGCGGAGCCGCCATGACCTACTTCGTGACGCTCGGCACCCACTCGTGGCTGCGCTGGCTGGTCGTGCTCTGCACCCTCGCGTGCCTCGGCCGCGCGGCGCACGC
>JAMFST010000910.1 GCA_026225435.1 Labilithrix luteola | reverse complement strand
GGAGCTCGTCGCGATCTTCGAGTCCGCCTCGACCTTCACGTGAGAGTGAACCCGATGACGATCACGACGGCGGCGATCGCCCGCGGGATCAAATGCGCGCTGTCACGCGGCGTGAGGATCGGAACGCTGACCAGCGTGTAGCCACAGGTCGCGAGCGTGAGCGCGAAGAGCGGCCACCCCGCGCGGTGCTGGTGTGCCTCCAGCACCGCGCCGACGAGCGGCATGGCCGCCCCGAGATAGAGCCCCTGGTTCGCGAGCATCAGGTTCAGCAGAAGTCGCTTCTGCCAGTAGGGCTCGGCGGGGCTCAGCGCGCGCCGGATGGGACCGACCGCTCCGAAGGAGTACCCGACCGCATCGACGAGCATCAGCCCGGCGACGGCGAACCAGATCCAGTGCTGCGTCATCGTGGGCTGGACATTCATCTAGCAGTGCTAGAAAGTCAAGCGACGGTAGTGCGCGACAGCGGGCGCGGACAGACCGGAAGGGGGAGCCGTTCATAAGGCCGGTCACGCCGTGTGCGGCGACGCTGGCGAACCGCCCGCAGCAGCGTATCGTGGACGATCATGCGATTGCTTCGTTCTGCGTCCCTCGTGCTCGGCGTGGTCCTGGTCGCGGGTGTGTCCATGGCGGCCTGCTCGGCCAAGCACGACCCGGCGCCGGGGGAGATCCTCCTCGCCATCGACGCCAACCTGAACGTCCCGGCCGACATGGACCAGCTCGGGGTGTCCGTCATGGCCGAGGACGGCTCCGTGTCCGCGACCGATCAGATCTACGCGATGTCGCCGGCGGGGTTCGTGAAGTTCCCCGCGACGCTGGCCATCGTGCGGGGGACGTCGCAGCCGGTCGACATCAAGGTCGCGGCCTTCAAGGGGGGAGAGGCCTTCCTCCTGCGCGAGGTCGTGACGACTCTTCCCGCGGACCGCACGGCGATCCTGCGCGTCGATCTGAACTGGCTCGACGAGGGCTCGACGAGCGGCGCGGTCACCAAGGTGCAGTCGCTGGCGACCGGGATGCCCTGCGTCTCCGGTCAGACGTCGATCGACGGCACGTGCCAGTCGTTCACCCTCGATTCGGACACCTTGCCGACTTACACGAGCGGCGCGCTCGTCCCCACCTCGGACGCGGGCGGCCTCTGTCTCGATATTCCGGATTGCGTCGTCGGCCAGCCGGGCGCGGTCATTCCGACGACCATGATCCCGCAGCCGACGCTCGGGACCGGCACCGGCACTGACGCCGATGGCGGCGCGCCATCGTGCGCCATCGCGCCGCCCGCCTTCACGGGTGACTTCAACATCGGGATGATCCCGAAGAGCGGCGCCGCCGGGTGGTGCAACGGGTCCGCTGGCTGCGCGCTGCCGCTGGAGAACGACGCCGCGCCGAACTGGCCGGTGTCGAGCGTGGACGGGATGGTGCACCTGCCGCTGGGGGTCTGCACGAGCACGCAGATCGCCGGGCTGCTCCTGTCGCAGGTGACGCCCGGGTGTCCGCAGTACGGGGCGATCGAGCACCCGGCGTGTCAGGGCTACGGCGTGGACGGCGGGGCGACGCCGAACGGTGGCGGCGGGCGGGGAGGGGTGACGGACGACGGGTCGACGGGCGCGTACTACTCCCCGGTCCAGGAGTCGGCTGGCGGCAGTTACTACAACGTCATCGGCCTCGCCGTCGACACGACGAGCAGCAACGACGCGGGTGACGTTCCCTTCACGTTCCGCAAGGACAACGCGAAAAGTACCGCGTTCGCCTCCGAGCCCTTCGCCTCATCACCGTTCCTCAACATCGGTCAGCCGGGTTTGACCGTGGCTAGCTTCGCCTCGACCTCGTCGAGCTTCGCCGTCACCTCGGACCGGGCGGCCGCCGCTGCGCCCGCGGGAGTCGACGTCTTCTTTCTCGACGGCGGGGCGGCCAGCGCCCATTACGCGAACACCGACACGGGTTCGACAACCCCCATCCAGGTCGGCTTCGATCAGAACGGGCTCCTCGTGGCTGCCGGGTTCGGGCAAGGGGTGTCGTGGTTCTTGCCGGATGGAGGGTCGGGCCTGAACCCTCCCTTCCTGAGCGAGCAAGCGACCTATCTCGCGTTCAACGAGCCCGACAACTCCTTCGTCATCGCGTCCACGGCGACCGACTTCGACAGGCTCAGGTCCTTGAAGTTCGAGCCGACCCCGACGGCGACCACGCTGCCGCCGGCGTTCGCCCTCGCTCCGGTCGGCAGCATCGACGCCGTCACCGTCGCCGACGAGACCACTGTCGTGTGGGTCGACGTTTCGGGTCAGTTCTACGTCTCGTCGATCGATGCCGACGCTGGCGCCGGGACGAAGCTGCCCGTCCAGATGGCGCTCTACGACAACGGCGTGGCGAACGGCGCGCTGGCGCTCACCGGCGGCGGCGGCCGCATCGCGTGGATCGACGGGGCGCAACAACACGTCTGGACGATGCGCGTGGCCCACGGCGCCGCCGCCAACGGCCCCACCGATCTGTCCACGATCGTCCCGTCCGGGATCCAGCCGGTGTACATCAACGCGACGACGGTCGCGCTGGATCCGGTCGCCAACCTCCTGCACTGGACCCAGACCGACACCGGCTACCTGTACGGGCAGTTGATCACGCGGCTGCCGTAGTCGCCACGACTCCTCAGCTGCTCGCCGTCGGAGAAGGCGGCGGAGCGAATAGCCGCGGGTTGCGCACGAAGGCGGTGGCCCAGACGAACGCCTCGATGGCGAGCGCGCGGGCTCACGTGGCCACCAGCCCGCCATCGACGCCGAGCACCTGGCCGGTCAGCCCCGTCACCGACGGGTCGGCGATCTGGACGATCCAGTGCGCGACCTCTTCGCTGCTTCCGATGCGGCCGAGGGGGAGCGAGGCGATGATCTGCGCGCGCGCCGCATCGAGCACCTCTTTCGGCGCGCACACGGCGCGAGCGAAGGAGCAGCTCGCGTTGCCCTGACTGCTATCCTCGGGCCCATGCAGCTCGCCGACCCGTCGTACCTCGCGCCCGGCAGATTCGTCGACTCCGATCACCCGGCGGTCGTCGCATTCGCGCGCGAGAGCGTCGGGGGCGCGACGACCGACCGGGAGAAGGCTGCGCGTCTCTTTCGCGCGGTGCGCGAGCGGCCTCGCTACGATCCGTACTCGATCACCCGCAACCCGGACGACTACGTCGCCAGCCGGCAGCTCGAGAAGACGAGCGCCTACTGTATCCCCAAGGCGGTGCTCCTCGCCGCCGCCGCGCGCGCCGTCGGGCTCCCGGCGCGGCTCGGGTTTGCCGACGTGACGAACCACCTGTCCTCCCCCAAGCTGCACGAGGTGCTCGGGACCGATCTGTTCGTGTTCCACGGCTTCACCGAGGTGTGGGTCGATGGCAAGCCGTACAAGCTCACGAGCGCGTTCAACTCCGCGCTCTGCGAGAAGTTCGGGGTGGCCACGCTCGACTTCGACCCCGCCAACCCCGAGGACGCGGTCCTGCAGCCGTTCGACGGCAAGGGGCGCAAGTACATGGAGTACGTGGAGGACCGGGGGCGCTACCTCGATCTGCCGTTCGAGGAGATCATGAACGCCTTCGACGTCGCCTATCCGAAGATGATGGGCGCGTTGGGGCGTGACAACGCGGTGGATACGCGCGATGAGGCGTTCCAGACGGCATGACCAGGTTCCTCGCGGCGGTGGCCGCATCGCTGCTGCTCCTCCTCATGCTCTCCGGCCGGTAATTGGACAGCCGCGATCGAGCGGCGTAGCTGAGAAAACATGGTGTCCACGCTCTTTTCCGCGCGCGCTCGGGCTTGCGCGGTGGTCGGCCTCGGCGCGATGTTCCTCCTCGGCGGTGCTGCCTGCGGCACCAGCCGCGACACGCTGTACACGCAGATGGACGCCCCCAACGGCGGGCACATGGCGGAAGGCAGCGGACGCTTGATCGACGATCACGGCGACGTCCACGGCTCGCAGCACCTCGAGTCGGCGGTCGACGTGCGCGAGAAGGTCGGCGACACGTCCGGCGATGGAGACGAGGCCGCGGGGTCCAAGATCCGCGAGCACTGACCTCTACCGCCTCGGCGGGGCCTCGCCTTGCGCGTTCGTTGTGGTGGACTCCGTGGGTTCGGGTGTCGTTTCGTTCTCGAGCATGGCGGCGGCGATGTCCCCGAGCACGTCGCGCTGCAGGCGACGCGGGTCGCCGAAGAAGGCTACGGCGATCTCACGGTCGAGCAGGTGCGTCCCCACCAGGGCGCGCGCCGTCTCTGCGTCGGTGACCGCCTCGGCGTAGAGGACACGTTCCTCCACCCCGGGCGCCTCGCCGAGACGCTTCTGGAAGTACTGCATCGGCAAGCTGCGCACCCGCGCCTGATGCGCGCCGGCGACGACCACGCGCACGGAGTCGCGATCGCTGGAGGACAGGCTGGAAAGAAACGAGCTCGCCACCTCGTGGAGGGTGGCCAGCTGCAGGCGCGTCGCTTCCTCCGCGAGGCGAAGCAGACGCGGCCCCAGCTCCGCCGAGAACGCGCGCAGCCGCTGCTCGTGCACCGTGCCGGCCACCAGCGCCTCTTCGAGGAGCCCAACGCACCGGTCGAGCACGATGCGTACCTCGACGCGTGCGGCCTCGCGCACGAGCACTGCCGAGGATGCATCGCGCCGGTCGACACACCGGTGGAGAAGGCGTTGCAACTCCGCCCGTGCCTCGTCGTCCAGAGCCGCCCGGCCGACGAAGCGGCGCAT
>JAMFST010000909.1 GCA_026225435.1 Labilithrix luteola | reverse complement strand
TCCGGTCATGTACGCCATCGGCAAGGAGGGGATGGCCAAGGCCAGCCTCGACGACGTGGGGACCAACCTCTCGCCGCTCTTCGATCTCATCTGCGAGAAGATCCCCGCCGCCCCCGGCGACCCGGACGCGCCGCTGCAGATCCTCATCAACAACCTCGATCACGACGACTACATGGGGCGCCTCGCCATCGGGCGCATCGTCGCCGGTACGGTGAAGGCCAACCAGCCGGTCGCCGTCCTCAAGGACGGTCCGCTGCCGAGCGACGCGCACGCGGCCGACACCGGGCGCTCCGCCGGTGTTCCGCCGATCAAGGCGGCCATCAAGGTGCTCTCGACCTTCGAAGGTCTCAAGCGCACCCCGACGAACGAGGCGCGCGCCGGAGAGCTCATCGCCATCGCCGGCATCGAGGACGTCTACGTGGGCGACACGCTCGTCGACACCGCCACGCCGGGCTGGGAGAAGCGCGCCCTGCCGCGCATCGTGGTCGAGCAGCCGACCATCAAGATGAAGATCGGCGTCAACACCTCGCCGCTCGCCGGCAAGTGCAAGCTGTCGAAGTTCCTCACCAGCCGCCAGGTGCGCGAGCGTCTCGTCCGCGAGACCCGGCGTAACCTCGCCGTCCGGCTCGAGGAGGGGGAATCCCCCGACGTGTTCACCCTCCTCGGTCGTGGTGAGCTGCAGCTCGCCGTGCTCGTCGAGACGATGCGCCGCGAGGGCTACGAGGTGCAGCTCGGCAACCCCGAGGTCGTCACCCAGATGGTCGACGGCGTCGTGTGCGAGCCGTACGAGATCGTCGTCATCGACGTCCCCGACAACTTCATCGGCATCGTCACCGAGCGCCTCGGTGAGCGCCGCGGCCGCATGGTCAAGATGAGCAACCCGGGCTACGGGCGCGCGCGCCTCGAGTACCGCGTCCCGTCGCGTGGCCTCATCGGCTTCCGCGGTGAATTCCTCACCTCGACCCGCGGCACCGGCCTCCTCAACACGGTGTTCGACGGCTGGGAGCCGTGGGGCGGCGCGATGATCAAGCGTCCGTCGGGCGCCATCGTCTGCGACCGCGCCGGCGTCTCCACCCCGTACGCGATGAACCACCTGCAGGCGCGCGGGCAGTTCTTCATCTCGCCGGGCGTCGAGGTCTACGAGGGCATGATCGTCGGCGAGCACAATCGCCCGAACGACGCCGACGTGAACCTCATCAAGGAGAAGAAGCTCACCAACGTGCGCAATCACGGCAAGGACGACAACGTCATGCTCGCCGTGCCGCGCACCCTGAACATCGAGACGGCGATGGAGTGGATCGACGCCGACGAGCTGGTCGAGGTCACCCCCGACTCGGTCCGCGTGCGCAAGGCGATCCTCCGCATCAACATGCGCCCCAGCCGCACCGTCGCGATCGAAGACGCGCAGAGCATCGCGGGCGACTGAGACCGGACGAGGACAGATCGCCGACCTCGCGGTAGGCGATCTGTCGCCCGACGTTGAAGGGCGGCCGCCCTGCCGATTTCGAAGAGGTGTGCGAGCATCCCTCGTGAGGCGATGCCCCTGCGACGACCTGCCCTCTGCGCGCTCGCGCTGACCGTCGTCACGCTCGGGAGGACGGCGGCGGCGTCCCCGTCGTCCGCAGAGCTCGTGCGGCAAGCGCAGGTGCACGAGACGCGGCACGAGGAGGACCTGGCCGCGCGGCGGTACACCGAGGCGATCGTCCTCGATGCGACCGATCGACCGGCCTACCTCGGGCTGGGGGCGCTCCGCCTGCGCACCGGCGACGCGCGCGAGGCGGAGCTGGTCTACGACGTGGCGCTGGCGCGGCTGCCGGACTTCCCCGAGGCGTTGCTCGGTCGCGCCGAGGCGCGCTGGACCGCGGGCGAGCATCTCGACGCCGAGCAGGATCTCGAGGCGTACGCGGCCACGACCGGCGATGAACGGGTCTACGGGCAGCTGGCCAGCTGGTACGCGACCGACGGGCGCTACCCGGCGGAGCTGGCGCTCTACCGGCGCCTCCTGGCGAGCGACCACGCCGACGCGAAGACCGCGGCGCTGGTCCGCGCGCTGGCCATCCTCGTCGGACCGGCTGATCCGGTGACGCAGCCGTCGTCGAAGGACGCGACTCGGCGCAGCCTCGCGCGGATCGCTCGCCGTCTTCGATAGGCTACGCGTCGATCTCCACGAACGCCGCGTGCAAGGCGCGCTGGGCCATGGCGAGATCGGCCGAGCGGATGGTGGCGCCGATGCGTAGCGGCGACGCCGTCACGGTGAGCGGGCGGACACCGGCACGGGCCAGCGCGTCGAGGAAGCGCGGGAGCCCCTGCCCTCGCAGGCTCATGTCGCTGCCGACGACGCTGACCAGCGCGCGTTCCTCCTCGAGGGTCACCGCCGTCGCCGTCGCCTCCGAGACGCGCGCCAGGCCACGGAGCAAGGCCGGCTTCAAGGTCGCCCAGTCGGGCAGGTTCAGCAGCGGGATGGACGCGTGCGCCAGCGGATCTTGACCGGTCGGGTCGGCGCCGTCGCCCACGTAGCCGCCGTTCGTCCAGCTGACGTCGAGCAAGGGGAGCTCGAGCTCGGCGGCGACCTGCACGAAGTGCCCGAAGGCGCCGCTGCCGATGCGCACGCCGACCACGCGATCCATGCCGACGACGGCGCGGGTCGCGCGCGTGGTGCCGGT
>JAMFST010000908.1 GCA_026225435.1 Labilithrix luteola | reverse complement strand
TAATCCTCGGGGAAGGTCACGTTGACGGTGATGCTGTCGACGCGATCGTCCTTGAGAAGCTCCATTTCGAGCTTTCGGGCCATCCCGGTGTCGAGCGGTGCCGACAGATAATTGTACAGACCGAAGCCGCGATCCGGGTCATCCGGGTTGGAGCCCGGGTCCTCGATGGTGCGGTGGTACAGGTCCTGATTCAGCTCGTCGATCGTCGTGGCGCACTCGGAGCCGAAGGCGTCGAGGTCATCGAGGGCAACTAGGTCGGCCATGGGTCAGCCCGCCTGCAAGGTGGTGGAGGGGATAGCGGGGCTCGGCGAAGCGCATGCCGCGACCGCGTTGCCAAGAGATGTTGCCGCTTTGCCGCCTGGCGCCGCCGCCGGCGCGTTGACGGGGACCAGGATCAGCGCCGCGATCGTTGCAGCGACATCAGCGAGCGCGAGGCCGATGCTCGCAAGCGTCGCGACGGTGCCCGGCGCTAACGCCACCGGCGTGGTGCCGTTCACCTGCGTCACCGGCGCGGCGATCTTCACCAGCGTCGCGGCTGTTACATCGACCTCGATCGGCTGCGTCCCGTCGAAGCTCACGGCGAGCGGCAAGGTGGGCTCCCCCTCCGCGAACTCGACGAGGCAGAGGGAGCCCGGCTTGAGCTTCGCCGAGACGCCGGGCGCCCCGTAGTAGGGCGAGATCATCATCTGGTCGGGCACGCCCGCCGTCTTCGCCACCGCTTGGAGGGTCAGCCGGCCATCGGCCCCCTGCGACACCACGCGGTAGCGGTACTTCCGGACGTAGACCACGCCTGACAGCTCCTCGATGAGGGTGCGCATGGCGTTCGCGATCCGCGTCGTCGTGTTGCCCGAGCACATCGCCTTGGCGCGGGCGCCTTCCGCGCTGAACGTCTGCTCGATGTCGCGGACGGTGATCGTCCCGTCCCAGCGGGTGTCGGTCAGCCCGAAGCCCGGGAGGAGCACGCTGTCGGTCGCGAGCTCGGCCACCTGCGTCTCGGGGTCCCACGTGAGGACGAGCAGGTCGGTCGGCGGCGTCGGCGCGGTGCGCGCGGCGAGCTGCGTCACGCCGTTCTGGTCGACGTACCAGGGTCGCCCCTCGAGCACGCGCTCGGCGGGGCCCGCGGAGCGGACGAAGTCGATGCCGAGACGCGCCGGCGTCACGTCGTTGACCGTTTCCCCCACCGCTGCCGCCGTCGTGCTGAAGACGTTGGTCGACATCACGCCGCCGTCGTTGTGCCAGTGCTGCGCGGGCACGCTCTTGCCCCACCCGCCACCGCCGCCGATGACACGCACGCTTGCCTTCGAGCCGAAGCGCCCGCCCGCGTTGGGGTCGACGGTGCAGGTCAGCGCCGTCGATCCGATGGTGAGCGTCTGCGCCCCCGTCGGCGCCGTGTTGCTGTCGTCGAGCGTCAGCTCGACGTCGGCGAACCACACACCGTTCGACGGCGTGAAGATCCGCACCTGCGTTGCCTGGAGGGTGCCGAGAGAGAGGGTATTGGTCATGAGCCCGCCAGCGCGGCGACGCGCGCTTGAAGTTGCTGGATCTGGACGTCGGCGGCGTCCTGCGCCGTCGGTGTGGCCGCGGCTGCGGAAGGGATCGCCGCGATGGGCTTACCGAGGATCGGCCGTGGAGCCCTGTACTCGAGGAACTTGATGACGACGGTCCAGAGGCCGTACTCGTCTTGGCGGAGCTGGCTCACGTCCTGCACCACGACGCTCTTGATGCGGAGCGGCGGGGTGTTCAGGAAAGGGTGGCTGATGTCGAGCGCCTTCGCGCGCACGCCAACCGGGGCCTTCTCCAGGATCGTGGCGAAGTTCCACCAGTCGATCAGCTGAGCGACGTCCCACATGCTGATCGTGACGTCGAACTCCGCGAGGTCGGTGCCGTGGTAGACGAGCACCGCGCCGGAGAATCCGTACCCGTCGCGCTTGTCCCACTTCCGCGGCGAGCCCGCGCCAGCGACGTCGGCGTAGCCCGGCGACTGCTGGCCGCCGAGCTCGATGTAGTCCTGATAAATGTACTGATCGAGCGAGCCAGCCTCGACCGGCGTCAGGTCGGCGCTGAGCGTCACGTGGGCACCTGCACCGGAAGGCCCATCGACGTGAGCACCTCCTCGAGCGTGCTCGCGAGGGTCGACCACGTCCCCTTGTCCTGGAGCTTCTGCGCGGTCTCCTGAGGCGAGCCCGTCGCGTCGACCTGCACGGAGACCTGGACGGTGATGCTCGTCGGTGCGGCCTTCCCCCCCGCAGCGCCACCACCACCGGCGGACGACGGCGCCGGGCCCGCGCCAGGGGCGAGACCGACGCCAGCGACGTCGTCCGCGGTCACGCCAGCGCCGGCCGCAGAAGCCTGCGCGGCCATGTCCTTGACGGCATCGACGGCGCCTGGCGTCCCGCGGTTCACGCCCTGCGCGTACCCCTTCGGGGTGTTCTCGCCGTAGTCGTCGAAGACGCGCGACGGCGAGTGGATCTTCATCTCGCCCGTGAAGGTGTTCTTCACGCTGTTGGCGAGGCCCTTGACCGCGTCGACCACCTTGCCGACGCCGCTCGTGATGCCGCCCACCAGGCCGTCGATGATGTTCGCCCCGATCTGCGTCCAGTTGATGCCGGTGACGTAGGCGTGGGCCGCCTTGACGCCGGCAACGAGCGCGATCCACGCAGCAACGCCCGCGATGGCCGGCGCGCCCAGGACAACGAACGCCAACGCCGCACCCGCGGCGAGGAGCGCGAAGCCCCCGGCGAGCGCCAGCACCGCGACCTTCGCGCCCTCGCACGCGAGCTTCGCGCCGTCGATGTTCTTGAGGACGTCGGCCCCGCCGAACGCGTTCCGGATGGCATTGCGCACGGTGTAGTAGGCCACCTCGATCTCGAGTGCGCCGATGATGAGGCCCTTGATGAACCCCTTGATCGTGGGCACCGAGTCCTTGAACGTCGTGCCGATTCCGTTGCCGATGCGCGTGAGGATGTCCTTGAGCGCGGCGCCCGACACCGACGACGTGTCGAAGAGCTTCGCGATCTCGCCGAAGCCCTGGAGAAGTGGCTCGATGTTGACGCCCTCGGTCAGCTTCGAGAACGTCTTGCGGAACGTCTCGCCGATGTTGTCGAGGCTCAGCATCTTGCGGAGGTTGATCCCCGCGAACTTCTTCTCCACCGCCTGGCGCATGGCCGCGGCGCCGTCGGCGAGCTTCACCCGGCCTTCGGCGAGGGCGGCGGTGGCCTGAGCGATGCTGACCTTGAGGTTGCCGGCCAGCTCCTTGGCGACGTCGTCGCGCTGAAGCCCCGTCCCCTGAAGCTCGAAGCGCCCCAGCGAGAACCGCTGCATGATCTTGCCGCGCTCGAGCAGCTCTTGAATCTTCGAGCCCGCGCTGTCGCCCGCCGCGGCCGCGGCCTGGCCGACGGCGTTGTAGCTGTCGACGAGCGTCTGTCCCTGGAGCCCGTTGCGGGCGAGGGTGACGGCGAGCTCGTTGAGCTGCGCCTTCGCCGTCGGCACCTTGTCACCGAGCGCGTCGATCTGCGTGCCGAGCGCCGTCGCGTTCGCCGTAGACCCCGCGACGGCCTCGCGCAGAAGCTGCTGAGAGCGCGCGGCGTCGGCGCTTCCGATGACCCACTTGCCGAGCGCCACGAAGCTCGCCACGGCCGCGGCCCCAACGGCGATGAGCGCCGCGCTGAGGGCGACGGCGCCGAGCGTGACGAGCCCCATGGGGCCGCCCGCGCCGGTGAGCACCTTCGATAGCGACTCGAACTTGCCGACGAGCGATTCCGCCGGCCCGCCGACGCCGCGAAGCCCCTCCGCCAGGGAGTCCGCTTGCGACTTCGCCTTCTTCGCGTCGGTCGCGTCCGTTTGCTTCTTCAGCTCCTCTTGCTGGCGCGCGGCCTTCCGCGCCTGCGCGGCGAGCTCCTCGTACGAGGTGCCCTGCTTGTGCAGAGCGAGCGACGCTGAGGTCACGGCCTCCTTCTGCGACTGGATCCGCGCCTTCAGCTCCGCCGAGGCCGCCTTGACCTCGTCGCTGGTGCCCTTCAGGCGACGCTGCTCGGCGACGAGTTGCTTGATGCCGATCTCGCTGTCAGCGATCTGCTTCTGCAAGGCAAGAAGCGCCTGCGCCCCCTCCTCCGCAGAACCAGAGATCTGGTCCTCGAAGGAGAGGGTGAACGTCGCTTGTGCCTTGTCGCTCTCAGCCACCGGACCAGATCCTCCTCAGCGCGTGAATCGACTCGATCGCGTCCGCGACGTAGACGGCTCCCGCCGTCGCTTGGCGCTCCTGCTCGTCCGTCACCGGCTCCCCGGCGAGGAGCGCTCTCAGGCAGCGCGCGGCGACCAGCGAGTTGCCGCGCGCTTGCCTGGCCAGGGTCAGGCTTTTCCCGCGTTCTCGTTCGCGCGGCCGTTGTAGAGGGCCCAGAGGCGCGTGGAGAGCACGCCCAGCATGCCGGGCCGCTTCGCCACCATCGCCTTGAACTTGTCAGGGTCCGGGTGGAGCACGTTGGGCAGCACGAAGTTGTGCTGATGGGCGATCTCGACGGGCTTCTTGTTGGTGCTCGCGGCGTCGACCTCCGCGTTGAACTTCTTGAAGAGCACGGACTCGCCGAGCCGGATCACCACCGGGCCCTCGACGGTATCGATCAGCTCCCACGAGTTGCCGCGCGGGCCGAACTTGGTCTCGTACTCCTCCTCCAGCTCGAGGATCTCGAGCTCGCGCGCCTGGCTTGCCACCTCGACCGCGGCTTCGCGCTTCGCCTTCTTCTCCCGAGCCAGTGCCAGCTTCTCTTCGATCGTCGGTTCGCTCATGACGGAATCCCTCGCGCAACGCTGAAGAGCGTCTTGCCGTTCTTGATGATGCTGAGGCAGCCGATCGTGACGTCCACGGTCAGCTCGTCGTTGCCCTCGGCTGGCGACTCCTTCTCGCCGTCGATGGTGCAGCCGCCGAAGTCGTAGGTGATGACGTCCACCTCGTTCTCGATGTACTGGACGTGGACGCTGAACTCCGCGTCGCCGTAGCTCCCGAGACCGATGGGGGTCAGGTAGTCGGTCAGCGTGTCGTACGAGGCCACGAGGAACTTCATGTTGAAGCTCTTCACGCCGTACTTGCCGGCCGTCTTGCCGAGCGGGGTGCCGTCTCGGCGCATGCCGTAGACCCCCTTGCGCTCGCGCGTCTGCTCGAAGTCGAGCGACTGAATGCCGTTCAACGTCGTCAAGTCGACCTACGTCTCGAGCGCCGTCCACGAGTGGCTGACGCCATTCAGGCGCAGATCCTCGAGTCC
>JAMFST010000907.1 GCA_026225435.1 Labilithrix luteola | reverse complement strand
GACATCGAGGAGCGCACCAGGCTCATGCTGCGCGAGGTCGACCGCTTCGCCGAGCAGTGGTGCGTGATGCTGACGAGCTCGCGCGTGATCGCGGTGTGACAAACTTGTACAGGGGTGGCGCGCCCGCGCGTCGTCGTGCCCCATCCGTTGCCCGCTGCACCGGTCAAATGGACGGAATTTCACAAGGTCACTGGATGGCACACGAGTTGTACGGAGCAGCTGCATGATGAACAAAGCCATCCTCAGTGCCGCCGCTGCGGCCGTCGCTGTTTGCATCTCGCTGCCGGCCTTCGCGGACGGGCAGACCACGCTGGGCGACTCGCAGGGCGCGTCCGCCATCTCCGCGAGCGCGTCACAGACGCCGTCGCCGCGTCCGCCCCCCCCGCAGCCGCACTCGCCGCCGCGCCCGGGTGGCTCGCAGGGCCCGCACTCCTGAGCAGGGCCCGAAGCTCGCGCTAGGCGCGGGCACGCAGACGGACGCCGCAGCGCTCCGCCGAGACTCTCGTTCGCCTCCGTGTCGTCCTCGATGCGGGGGCGAACTTGCGTCTGGCGTCGTGATCCGCGGTCGAAAAGGGCTGCAGAGGGCGCTGCGCGGCGCGTCAGCTCGACGCCCGGGGGCAAGAATTGCCCGGAAAAAAGCCTGCAATTACCGGCAGACGCGTACGACTTCCCGATGCGGTCGCCACGAGGGCGCCGACGTAGTATGGGCACGCCGGCGTTCTCGGACGCTACGTAGCCCGCACCCGACCGTACCCCTCACGCGAAGAGAGCATCCCTTGGCCGCCCGCATCCCCATCGACCGCATCCGCAACATCGGTATCTCGGCGCACATCGACTCCGGAAAGACGACGCTCACCGAGCGCATCCTCTTTTACACCGGCCGCATCCACAAGATCCACGAGGTGCGCGGCAAGGACGGCGTCGGCGCCAAGATGGACTCGATGGATCTCGAGCGCGAGAAGGGCATCACCATCCAGTCGGCCGCGACGTACTGTGTCTGGCAGGGCTCGCAGAACCAGTTCGAGCCGATCAACGTCAACATCATCGACACGCCTGGCCACGTCGACTTCACCATCGAAGTCGAGCGCGCGCTCCGCGTCCTCGATGGCGCTATCCTCGTGCTCGACTCGGGCAAGGGCGTGCAGTCGCAGTCGATCACCGTCGACAAGCAGATGAAGCGGTACCACGTGCCGCGCATCGCCTTCGTCAACAAGATGGACAACCCGGGCGCCAACTACGAGCGCGTCGCCGACATGCTCAAGGAGAAGCTCGGCCACCATCCGGTGAAGATCCAGGTGCCGATGGGCGCCGAGTCCGAGTTCAAGGGCATCATCGACGCCATCACGCAGCAGGCCTATTACTTCGACGGCCCGGACGGCAACGACATCCGCATCGAGCCGGTGCCGGCGGAGTTCGCCGATCTCGCCAAGAGCGCCCGCGAGCGCATCATCTCGGACGTCGCCGACGTCGACGACGAGCTGGCGGAGAAGTTCCTCGGTGAGCAGGAGATCTCGGTCGACGACATCCGCGCCGCCATCCGCCGCGCGACCCTCGCGCTGAAGATGACGCCGGTCATGTGCGGCTCGGCCATCAAGAACAAGGGCGTCCAGCTCCTCCTCGATGCCGTCGTCCACTTCCTGCCGCGTCCGACCGAGGTCCTCAACGAGGCCCACGACCAGACCAAGGGCGAAGAGAAGGTCGTCGTCGAGTCCGACCCGACCAAGCCGTTCATCGGCCTCGCCTTCAAGCTGCAGCAGGACAAGTACGGCCAGCTGACCTACTTCCGCGTCTACCAGGGCACCGTCAGCTCGGGCGACACGATCTTCAACACCTCGAACGAGATGCGCAAGGTGCGCGTCCCCCGCATGTTCCGCATGCACTCCGAGGATCGCGAGGAGATTCCCTCGGCCGAGGCGGGTGACATCGTCGCCTTCTACGGCGTCGAGGCCAGCTCCGGCGAGACCTTCACCGACGGCAAGATGAACGTCACGCTCACGTCCATGCACGTGCCGGCGGCCGTCATCTCGCTCGCAGTCGCGCCCAAGGATCGCTCGACCGAGGTCAACTTCTCGAAGGCGCTCAACCGCTTCACGAAGGAAGACCCGACGTTCCGCGTCCACCAGGACGAGGAGTCGCAGCAGACGATCATCTCCGGGATGGGCGAGCTCCACCTCGACATCTACATGGAGCGCATGCGTCGCGAGTACAACTGCGACGTCATCGCCGGCAAGCCGCAGGTCGCCTACCGCGAGTCGATCACCAAGCGCGCCGAGATCAACTACACCCACAAGAAGCAGACCGGTGGGTCGGGTCAGTTCGCCAAGATCCTCGGCTACATCGAGCCGCTCCCCTCGGACGCCGTCGAGGCGTACGAGTTCGTCGACGACATCGCCGGCGGCGCCATCCCGCGCGAGTTCATCTCTTCCTGCGACAAGGGCTTCCGCGAGGGCGTCCGCAAGGGCACGCTCATCGGGTTTCCGGTCGTCGGCATCCGCTGCGCTGTCAACGACGGCGCCGCGCACGCGGTCGACTCGTCCGAAATGGCGTTCAAGACCGCCGCCATCATGGGCTTTCGCGAGGCCTACGCGAAGGCCGGCCCGACCATCCTCGAGCCGATCATGAAGGTCGAGATCGACGCGCCCAGCGAGTTCCAGGGCACCGTCGTCGGTCAGGTCAACCAGCGTCGCGGCGTCATCCAGGACACCGTCTCGGGTGACAGCGTCAACATCACCTGCGAAGTCCCGCTGAACGCGATGTTCGGTTACTCGACCGACCTCCGCTCGGCGACGCAGGGCAAGGGCACCTTCACCATGGAGTTCGCCCGCTACGCCGTCGTCCCGCGCCAGGAGCAGGACGAGATGACGAAGAAGTACCGCGAGACGCTCGCCGCCGAAGCGAAGAAGTGACTCGCACGGTCTGAGCGCTTCCTCACGAAGCCCCGAAAGCCCCGGACGGTTCGCCGCTCCGGGGTTTTTGCTTTTGTACGGTTGTCCGCCGGCTCACAGAGTCAGCAGGTACCAGCGGTTGCAGCCGAAGTGGCCGGTCGCGCCCATGGGGCCGTCGAGGCGAGCGAAACCGAACGACTCGTAGAGGTGCATCGCCGCGTTCATCCCGGTGAGCGTCTCGAGGTAGCAGCGGGTGAAGCCGAGCGCGCGCGCCTCGTCGAGGCAGCGGGTGAGCAGCTGGCGACCGATGCCGCCGCCGCGCGCGCTGGAGAGAATGTACATCTTGCGCAGCTCGCACACGCCGGCCTCGCCGCCGGCCAGGGGCGCGACGCCAGCGCCGCCGACCACGGCGTCGTCCGCGGTCACCACGACGAAGTAGGCTTGCGTCGGGCCGCTGTAGGCAGCGTGCATGGCGTCGACCTCGGGATCGACGATGGCAAAGCCCGGTCCGGACGCGCCGAGCTCCGGCATCACCGTGCGAATGACGTGGGCGACGCCGGCGTCGTCGCGTAGCTCGATGTGGCGCACGGAGAGCGACATGCACCGACTGTAATGCAGGTCAGAGCACGTTGCCGCTGCGCGGGTAACGGAGCCCCGAGTGCTCGCGGACCTTCTCGAGGATCTCGTAGGGGTAGCCGAGGGGCCGAGCGCTCGCGTGATCGAGACGAGCCACCTGTTGATCGGTGAGGTGAAGCTCGAGAGCCGCCAGGTTCGCCCCCAGCTGCTCGGCCGTGCGCGGGCCGATGACCGGGAAGAGCCCCTTGGCCAGCACCCAGGCGAGCGCGATCGACGCCCGCGACGCCCCGAGCTCGCGCGCGATCTCGTCGACCACCGCGTGCACCTCCGGCAGGTCGGCGACCGCCTGCGCTCCGGCCGCCGGGGGCAGACCGCTCGCCCGGCCGAGCATGCCCGACGCCAGCGGCGAGTAGGCCATCACGCCCATCCCCCGCGCGCGCGCCAGCGGCAGGTGCTCGCGGTCGAGATCGCGGCACAGCAGGTTGTACTGCAGCTGAAGCACCGCGAGCGGCGTCCAGCCGCGTAGCTCGGCGAGCGTGGCCGCGCTGGCCAGGCGCCAGGCGGAGAAGTTCGAGAGCCCCGCGTGGACGATCTTCCCCGCGCGCGCCAGGTCGTCGAGCCCGCGCATGATCTCCTCGATGGGCGTGAGGCCGTCGTCGTAGTGCACGAAGTACACGTCGAGGTGATCGGTGCGCAGGCGGCGCAGGCTCCCTTCGACCTCGGCGCGCATCGCCTTGCGGTGGCTGCCAGCGACGGCGGCGGCGGGGGAGGCGAAGGCGGTGCGCCCGTACTTCGAGGCGACCACGAAGTCGTCCCGGCGCACCTCGGCGAGGAAGGCGCCCACCATCTCCTCGGCGGCGCCGAGCTGGTAGGCGCTGGAGGTGTCGAGGAAGTTACCGCCGGCGTCGGCGAAGGCGTGGAGCACGGCGCGCGGCGTCGGCGTCGGTCGGCTGGCCGGGAGCGGTGCCGATGCGTCCGGTGCCCAGCGCGAGCGGCGAGACGCGCAGGCCGGTGCGCTCGCCGAGGAGGTGGTAGTTCATGGGTGTGCGCAACGTAGGGAGGCGCGCCGACCATGCCAAGAACGCACGAAAAGGTGAGCGACCCACGCGACGGTGAGGAGCGCCGCGCCTGCCTCGGTCCCGAGGGCTCGGTCGCGCGCGTGCGGGCCAACCTCGCGGCGCTCACCGGTCGCTGGAAGCTCGACATCCTCTTCCAGCTCTTCGCCCGACCCGCCGAGGCGCCGACGATGCGCTTCTCCGAGCTCGAACGGGCCATCACCGGCGTGTCGCAGAAGATGCTGGCGGTGCGCCTGCGCGAGCTGGAGAAGGACGGCGTCGTCTGCCGCGTGGTCCACCCCGAGGTGCCCCCGCGCGTGGAGTACGCGCTCACGCCGCTGGGCGCGGAGCTTCGTCCCGCGCTCGCCCTGCTGCGCAACTGGCGAGCTTGACGACGCGCGCCAGCCGCTTCATAGATAACCAGTAGGTTATTGAACGAAGCGGTTATGAGCCCGACCCGAGCCGATCACCTCAGCCCCACCTTCGCAGCGCTGGCCGATCCCACGCGGCGCGCCATCCTCGCCCGCCTCGCACGGGGTGACGCCAGCGTCGGCGAGCTGGCCAGGCCGTTCGCCATGAGCCAGCCGGCCATCTCCAAGCACCTCAAGGTGCTCGAGCGCGCCGGTCTCATCTCGCGTGGGCGGGAGGCGCAGTCGCGCCCCTGTCACCTCGAGGCGAAGCGGCTCAAGGAGGCGACCGACTGGATGGAGCGGTACCGCCGCTTCTGGGAGGGGAGCTTCGACCGGATGGAGGAGCTCGTGATGGAGCTCAAGGAAAAGGAGACGATCCCGTGAGTGAAAGACAGAACGCAGAGAGCAACCCCACCGCCGCACCGGAGCTGCGCATGTCGCGCGTGTTCGCCGCGCCGCGCCGGATCGTCTTCGCCGCGTGGAGCAGCGCCGAGAACGTGGCCCGCTGGTTCGCTCCGGCGCCGCTGACCATCCCGCGCTGCGAGGTCGACCTGCGCCCGGGTGGCGTGTTCCGCCTGGTGATGCGCATGCCCAACGGCGTGGAGCACCCCATGGACGGCACCTTCGTCGAGGTCGTCCCCGACGAGCGCATCGTCTTCCACGCGTCCATTCCCGACGGCGTCGAGATCCACACCACGGTGACCTTCGCCGAGGAGGACGGCAAGACGACGCTCTCCGTGCACCAGACCTACTCCAAGCAGACGGACGCGACGCGCGGCGCTCCGATGGGATGGACGGCGACGCTCGACCAGCTCGGTCAGTGGGTCGACAAGGCCAACCAGCCGCCCATCGTCCAGATTGGCGATCCGGTTCTTCGTGCGCGCGCGAGCGAGGTGCGGCCGGACGCCATCGGCACGCCGGCGATGCAGGAGCTCATCACCACGATGGTGGCGGTGATGCGCGCTGCGCCCGGTGTGGGGCTGGCGGCGCCGCAGATCGGGATCCCGCTCCGGGTCATCGTCCTGGAAGATCCGGAGGCCTACTTCCATCGCCTGAGCGCGCAGGATCGAGCCGAGCGCGAGCGCTTCCCCGTACCCCTGCGCGTGCTGGTCAACCCGGTGCTCCGCCCGGTGGGCGACACGCGCGTCACCTTCTTCGAGGGCTGCCTCAGTGTCAGTGGCTTCGCCGGCCTGGTGGAGCGCTACCGCGAGGTCGCGGTCGAGG
>JAMFST010000906.1 GCA_026225435.1 Labilithrix luteola | reverse complement strand
GACGTTCATGGAGAAGATCGTTCCGCAGGAGGTCAGCGTGTAGCTGTTGCCGTCGTTGTACACCGCGCCGCCGAGACCGCCGCCGGGAGTGCCGGCCTGCTTGGGATTCTCGCCGTTGCCGGTGGCGGTGTTGTTGGAGAACAGGTCGTTCACCAGCGTCCAGGAGGTGCCGATGCTCCCCAGCGCGCCGCCGCTCGCGCCGCTGTTGCCGTCGAACGTGCTTTGCACGATCGTCACCGGCTGCGTCGCCTGGTTGAAGGTGTAGATGGCGCCGCCGGCGACGTCTTGATCGAGGGTGGTCTGCTCGCTGTCGGTGACGCTGATGTTGTACGCCTTGAACGTGCCGCCGCTGACGTACAGAGCGCCGCCGCCGAACTGCGCGCCCGTCGAGGAGCCGGCCGTCTTGCCCGCGGTGAAGGCGATGTTCTGTACCACCAGGTGCGGCGTGGGCTGATCCTGGCAATGCGACGAGGTGTAGGTGAGCGACGAGTCGCAGGTGTCCTGGTGGAGGATCTGGTTCTGGTGATTGCCGCTGAGGGTGACCTTGTTGCCGCCGTCGATGATGACGCTGCCGTCCTTGGTGACGCCGTCGTTGTTCACGATGGAGATCTGCGGGACCACCAGGGTGATCGGATCGGGCCCGCAGTCGAAGGTGACCACCCCGCCCCCCTTCACCGCCGCCGCGAAGGCCGTCGCCGTGCAGCTCGCCGCGGTGCCCGTGCCCACCACCGTGGTCGGCGAGGAGACGTCCTCCGGGCCGGCGCCACTGGGGACGGCGCAGGTGCCCGCCGGGTTGCCGTTGGCCGTCGCCTGGGGCGGCGTCCCGCTGTCGTTCGGCCCCGCCTCGGTTCCGCTTCCGCTTCCGCCGCCGCCGCCGCCGCCGGCGTCAGTGCCGCCACCAGAAGAGTCCGAGCTGGAGCCGCAGCCGAGCGCGCAGCCGATGAGGAGGAGAGGAATCGAACGGAGCAAGCCCATGGCTCAACCGTCCACGATGACGAGCGCCTCGTCCAGCACCTTCGGGTACAACTTCGCCATGGCGAACAAGACGTGGTTCATCACCGGCACATCTCGTGGATTCGGGCGGGAGTGGACGATCGCGGCGCTCGAGCGCGGCGATCGCGTGGCCGCGACGGCGCGTGACACCAGCACCCTGGCGGACCTGACCGCAAAGTACGGCGATCGCATCCTGCCGATCGCGCTCGACGTGCAGGATCGCGCGGCCTGCTTCAGCGCCGTCGACCAGGCGCACGAGCACTTTGGCCGGCTCGACATCGTGGTCAACAACGCGGGCTACGGGCAGTTCGGCTTGATCGAGGAGCTCTCGGAGAAGGAGCTGCGCGATCAGCTCGAGACGAACGTGTTCGGCGCGTTCTGGGTCACGCAGGCCGCGCTGCCGCACCTGCGCAAGCAGAAGAGCGGGCACATCCTCCAGGTGTCGTCCATCGGCGGCATCTCCGCCTTCTCCGGCATCGGCGCGTACCACGCGTCGAAGTGGGCGCTCGAGGGCTTCAGCCAGGCGCTGGCCCAGGAGGTGGCCGACTTCGGCATCCACGTCACCCTCATCGAGCCGGGCGGCTTCGACACCGACTGGGGCGGCGCCTCGGCCAAGCGCGCGAAGCCGATGGCGGACTACGCCGCGCTGCACGAGAAGATCAAGGAGCAGCGCAAGGCGCGGGTCGGCAAGCCGGGCGATCCCAAGGCCTCGGCGCGCGCGCTCTTCAAGATCGTCGACGCCAAGGAGCCGCCCCTGCGCGTGTTCTTCGGCGCCGCGCCGCTGGCGATCGCCAAGGCGGACTACGCCAAGCGGCTCGAGACCTGGGAGGCCTGGCAGCCCGTCGCGCTCGAAGCGCAGGGCGAGCAGAAGTGAGCGCAACGCTCGCGGCGCAGGTCGCCGAGCGGCTCATCGCGCGGCGGCAGACGCTGGCGGTGTCCGAGTCGTCCACCGGCGGGCTCATCTCGGCCGCGCTGCTGGCGGTGCCCGGCGCGTCGGCGTTCTACGTGGGCGGCGCGATCATCTACACGGCGGCGGCGCGCGAGGCGCTCTTCGCGCTGAACGAGGAGAAGCTCGTCGGCCTCCGCTCGGCCACCATCCCGATGGCGGAGCTGCTCGCCGAGACGGTGCGCACGCGCCTCGGCACCGTCTGGGGGCTGGCGGAGACCGGTGCCACCGGGCCGACGGCCAACCCGTACGGCGATGCGGCCGGGCACTGCTGCCTGGCGATCGCCGGACCGCGCGCAGCGACCCGCTTGCTCGCCACCGGCGTGTCGGACCGCGCGGGCAACATGGCGACCTTCGCCGAGGCAGCGCTGGCCCTGCTGGTGGAGACGCTCGACGCCAGCGGCGGCTGACGCGAACGGAGGATCAGCGGACCGTCCAGCCGCCGCTGACCGGGAACACCTGGCCGACGAAGCAATCGGCCGCCGGGCTGCAGAGGTAGGCGGCAAACGTCGCGTCCTCGCGCGCGCTCACCAGCCTTCCGAGCGGCACCTCGCGGGCGAGCCGATCCTGGAACTTCGGATTGGCCTGCAGCTCGGGCGGGTAATACGTCGGGTTCTCGACGAAGTTCTGGGCGATGGCGTTCACCTGGACGCCTTGCGGCGCGACCTCGACGCCCACGGCCTGTGTCCAGGCGAGCTGGGCGCCCCGAGCGGCGCTGTACGACGAGCAGCGCTTCATGCCGCGGAGCGCAGACGCGCTCCCCATGACGAGGATCTTCCCCGACCGGCGCGTGAGCATCGCCGGCAGCACCGCCCGCGCGAGACGAGGGAGCGGATCGACGAGCGCGGCGAAGACGTCGCGCCATTCGGGCTCGTCGACGGCGGTGGCGGGGGTGCTCGGTGCGGGAAAGGCGAGGTTGGCGACGAGGACGTC
>JAMFST010000905.1 GCA_026225435.1 Labilithrix luteola | reverse complement strand
GGAGGCAGAGCCTCGACGACGGGATCTACAACGTGCCCGGCTTCCTCCTGCGCGCCGGCACCCCGGCCGAGGGGCGCTACCTCGGCAGCCAGGTCGAGGGCTACGTGACCTGGCAGGCGGACGCGCACCTGTCGCTCAACGCGACCCTCGCCTACTTCGCGACCGGCTCCTTCTTCACCACCAGCGCGCCGGGAAAGGACATCACCTACGGCGCCGGCTGGGCGACGTACAAGTTCTAAATCAGCGAGCGCGGATCGCGCTCACAGATTTAGGACGGATCTCGCGGGAGCTTGGGCGCTCCCCTCAAGACCCGGCGGGTCTTGAGCCTCCCCTGCGTCGCCTGCGGCGAACGTCGTGCGGAGCACGACGCTTTGCATGCTCGCGAATCGTGCCCCGCGATCTAGATCCACGGCAATCCCGTCCAAGACGCGGCCGGTGCGGAGCGGTAGCGGACGCGGATGTCCAACCTCTCCCCCGCAGGGAAGCTCAGCGAAAAAGGGCTCCTGACACCCGACAACTGCGTCGTCGCGATGATCGATCTGCAGCCGCAGATGCTCTTCGGAGTCGCCAACTTCGACCGTCAGTCGGTCATCAACAACAACGTCGTCCTCGCCAAGACCGCGCGGGTGTTCGGCGTCCCCGTCGTCCTCTCCACCGTCGAGTCGAAGGCCTTCAGCGGCTTCACCTGGCCCGCGGTCCTCGCCGCGCTCGGGCACCCGACGCCCATCGAGCGAAGCACGATGAACTCCTGGGACGACGCGAATTTCGTCGCGGTGGTCGAGCGGACCGGCAAGAAGAAGATCGTCCTGTCGGGGCTGTGGACCGAGACCTGCGTGGCGCTGCCCACGGTGCAGGCGCTGCACGACGGCTACGAGGTCTACGTCGTCGAGGATTGCTGCGGCGACGTCAGCACGCTCGCGCACGACAACGCGATGAAGCGGGTGATCCAGGCCGGCGCTCGTCCGGTGACGGCGCTGTCGGTGATGCTCGAGCTGCAGCGCGATTGGGCCCGTCGCGAGACGTACGACGCGGTGATGGACATCGTGAAGGCCCACCTCGGCGCGTACGGCGCCGGCGTCGAGTATGCCTCCACGATGGTGCACGGCGCACCGGCCACCGAGCTGGCGGACTACTCGATTCCCCCGGCCAGGTGACGACGACCTGACCGAGAGCTCAGCGCACGCACGCGCGGACGACCAGCGCGACCACGCTCGGGACGACGAGGATGACGAAGCCGAAGCGCGCGACACCGAGCGCGCCGAGGACGCAGCCCGCGGCGAAGGCGACGATGATCACGGCGAGCAGGCGGTGCTTCTCCGCGCTCCCGGGCGGGCCGGGGAGGCGGCTCTCGACGAACCAGGCGGTGACGTTACCGGTCATCACCGTGGTCATCGCGCCGAGCGACGGATTGAGCCGGTGCAGCGTGTTCTGGATTCCCATCGCGATCACCAGGAGCGACACGATGAGCGTCCGGCCGAGCCCGTCCTCGGTCGTCGGCAGGACGAAGGTGACGGCGACCGCCGCGCCGAAGAGCGCGCTCTTCACCAGGAGCAAGGCGCGGGTCGAGCGCGGTGCGACCGTCGGACCGAGCCGTCGGTGCACCGCCGTCGAGGCGAGCACGGCGGCGACGAAGAGGGGGAACGTGGCGAGCTTGAGCCACTCGTCGGCGCGGGCATGACGAGCGAGATCGGCCGCGAGCACGACGAAGTTCCCGGTGACGTGCGCGCAGAAGATGCCGTCGGCCCCGACGAAGGTCGACGCGTCGGCGAAGCCCGCCATGAAAGCGAGCGCCGGGCCGACCGCGAGCATGTTCGTCCTCGGTCTCGCCTCGACGCTCTCCATCGCCGCCACGGTACGCAGCGCTCACGCGAATGGGCAACGTGCGAATGCGAAAGACGAGCGCCGTGCGCAGGACGAGCGAAAGGGCAATGACGTCCAAGACGGCGCGCGCGGGAGCGCTCAATGAGCACCGATGACAGTC
>JAMFST010000904.1 GCA_026225435.1 Labilithrix luteola | reverse complement strand
GACGGTCTACGTCTGGATCTGGGTCCTGGGCGCCCCCGGCTGGTTCGTGGCGACGCGGACGCTCGGTCTCGGAGCCGATCGCGCGCGCCGCTTCGATGCCGTCGTCATGGCGGCAGCTTGCGGGCTCGCGCTCGCGACCGTGCTCCATCTTCCGGCCATCATCCTGGCGGGGCATCCGACCCGGATCGGAATGTTCGCCACCGGCGTCGTGACCTCGCTGACCTTTGCTCGTTTCCCCGCGCCCGCAGGCGGCCTCCTGCGCCGTCCCATTCCCGCGCCGCCGCCGATCTTCCTCGTCATCCTTCTCGCGTGGATGGTCGCGCGCGCGTGGACTCCGTGGAACGGGGTAGGTCCGGACGCTCCCTACCTGCACGGCATGGTGCGGTCGCTCGCCGACACCTTTCCTCCGCCCAACCCGGCCTCCTGCACCCGGCGGCTCGATCAGCCTTGGGGCTACTGGATGGTCGAGGCGCTCGCGGTCGCGGGAGGGGGCGGGTCGATCACCCGCACCCTCGGGTTCGCGTGCTCCGTCTTCGGCGGCCTGTGGCTGGCGCTCGCCTACGTCGTGGTCGGCGCGATCACCGGCAAGCCTCGCTCGGCGGCTCTCACCTTGCCGATCGCGCTCGCGGCGTGGGAGGGCCGCTGGGTCGTGGAGAGCATCGCGGCGGGCCACTGGGTACCGGCCTTCCTCAGCGGCGGCGACATCCTGACGTTCGGGGGCACCCTGTGGAACGGGATGTACGACGCTCCCACGCTGGTCCTCTTTCTCCTCGTGGCTCGATTCGCCATCGAGGCCGAGGCGGATCCGGGTGAGCCGGGTGCGCCTCGCCTGCGCGTCGCGGCGATGGTGCCGCTCCTGGCCGTCCTGGCGCTGTTCCCGTTCTTTCACCCCGCCTCCGCCATGCTGGCGTACGCGTCCGTCGCCGGATGGATGATCTTCTGGGCCGGCCGTCGGCGGCTCCCGAAGGTGGGGTTGCTCCTGCCGCTATGCGGAGCTCCCTTCGTCGTTCTCTATATTCATTTGTACTCTCCGGAGACGGTCCCGCGGGTGCCCTTCATGTTCGCCCAGGGGCTCATGCGCTCGGTCTTCTTCGAGGTGCACGGCGCCAACCTGCTCGCCTACTTCGCGCTCCTCTTGCCGCTCGCGCTGGCAGGTCTCTGGTGGGCGGGGCGGGGGCGCATGCTGCTCGTGGTGTCGGCCGCCGTGCCCCTCGCGGTCGAGCTCTCCAGCCGGAACATCGCCAACAACTACCACTGGACGTACGACCCGATCGCGGTGGCGCTCGTCCTCGCTGCCAGCATCGGGGCGGGCGAGCTGCTGCACAGGCGTTCCTGGCCGGCAGCCCTCCTGCTCCTCGTGCAGCTCGCGCTGCTGATCGTGGCCACCCGTCCAGGAGAGCTCGGGAAGCTCTTCGTGGGGACGCCGCTGCTCACGCGCGACGAGGCGCGGGCGGCAGAATTCTTGCGCGCGAGCTCGCCTCCGGGCGCGTGCCTGCTCGCCGTGGCCAAGGATGCCAGCGCCAGTCGCGTCGTCCTCGCGGGGGCGAGTCGGCGCCTCTACCTGGAGCAACCCTTCCACCTCGATCGCAGCATGGACCCGCAGACGCTGAGCGAGCTCGTGCTCGCGAACGAAGCCATGGTCGAGGATCCGAGGACGCCCCTCCTGGCCCGCGGCGCGCTCGGCGGGGGGTTCGACTACGTCGTCTTCACCGGCCGCCCGGAGGAAGCAGCGTGGAGAGCTCTCGCCGCGCCCGTCTTCAGCAGCGACACGGTCCGCATCTACGCCGTCGACCATCCGGCCCCCTGAGCGGCTACGTTGCGCGTCATGACCACGCCGACACTGCCGCCGCCGGAGAAGCTCGAGCGCATCTGCAAGGGCATCGCCGCGCTCGATGCGATCCTCTGCGAGGACGGGTCGCTCCGGTACTACTCGTTCAACGGCACCTGGAGCGCGACGGCACGGCTGGCCTCGATGCGTGACGGCTCGGGCGACGAGTGGTTCCTCGTCTTCGATCCGGCGGGGGCGTTCTTCAAGGCGACCTGGCACGCGGCGCCGCCGCTGGCGTCGGTCCACGAGGGGATCCCGGCCGCGCTGCACGCCTACGTCGACGAGCCCGCGTTCTCCGCCTCGCTGGCGACGTACGGCGGATGGTTCGCCGGCACGAGCTGGGTGCTCCATGGGCAGGTCGGCTTCCTCGCCGAGCAGCTGGAGATGCTCGCCGGCTCGGCCAGGACCTACCAGGCGCACGCCCGCGACTACTTCGAGGTCGACCTGCCGCTCGAGGCGGTCGAGCACGTGCTGACCGGCAGGCCGATCGATCCCGGTGTCCTCGCGGAGCTCGGCTCGAACCGCACGATGGGAGAGCTGGCGGCAGACCTGAAGCACATCGGCTACTGAAGATTCTTTCGTCGCCGCCTTGACTCTCACGCCACGTGAGGGCCCACAACGTCCGGACGATGAACGGGCGCGGGCGGTACACGGTCAAGCAGGTCGCGGCGATGGCGGGGGTCTCCGTCCGCGCGCTGCACCACTACGACGAGATCGGCCTCTTGCCGCCGGCCGAGATTGGCCGGAACGGCTACCGCTACTACCGCCGCGAGCAGCTCCTCGCGCTGCAGACGATCCTCTTCTACCGCGAGCTCGGCTTCCCGCTCGAGCAGGTGCGGGCGCTCGTCCAGAGCCCTCGCTTCGACCGGTTGCAGGCGCTGCGTGACCAGCGCGCGCGCGTCGTGGCCGAGGCGGAGAGGTACGCCCGGCTCGTGCAGCCATCGACCGAACGATCACCGATCTGACCGGAGGCACATCCATGAACGAGAGCACGATGTACGAGGGGCTGGAGAACCAGGAGCGCTGGGAAGCGGAGCTCGTCCAGCGCTACGGAGACGCGGCGAAGGCGAAGATCGCCGAGTCGAAGACGAAGCTCGGCGCGATGACCGCCGACGAGACCGCCGCGCACCAGGCCGAGATGAAGACGCTCATCGGCGAGCTGGCAGCGTCGCTGGACCGAGGAGACGCGCCGGAGTCGCCGGCGATGCAGGCGCTGATCGCGCAGCACCACGCCTGGGTGAGCCGCGCGTGGGTGCCGGACACGCGCGCCTACGCCGGCCTCGGGCAGCTCTACGTGCAGAGCGACGAGCTGCGAAAGGTCT
>JAMFST010000903.1 GCA_026225435.1 Labilithrix luteola | reverse complement strand
GGGGCCACCGCCGCGCCGCGCCGCGGACGCTGGGCTTTCCAGGAGACGAGCGCGTACACCACGTCGGGCCCGTCGCTCGGCGGCAACGTCTTTCACTACGCCGTCAGCATGGACGATGCCGGCGAGCTCGACGAGATCTCGCGCCGCCTGAAGAACGGTGTCGACCGCCCCGGCGGCTTCATCGCGCACGTGAGCATTCCGCTCGCGGTTCAGAGCGCACGCGCTCCGCAGCGGACGGTCCGTACCCGCGTCTCCTCGATGCTGCCCCCGTCGCTGGACCACAAGTCGCTCGACGAGTGCGTCGCCCGGCTCTCCTGGGGATCTCTTGTCATCTGGACCGGCTTCGGAGCGCGCGAGGCCGCTGCCCCCATTCGCGAGCTCGCCGAGCGGACCGGAGCACGGGTCATCACCTCACCGCGAGGAAAGGGGATCTTTCCCGAGGACCATCCGCAGTTCCTCGGCGTGACTGGCCTCGGTGGTCAGCGCGTCGTCGAGGAGCACCTCGCGCACTCCCGGCCGGACAACGTGCTGGTGCTCGGGACGCGCATGGGTGAGTCGACCTCGGCCTGGCGCCCCGAGTTCGTCCCGACAGACAGCTTCGTCCACGTGGACGTCGACCCCGAGGTCTTCGGGGTCGCCTACCCCGAGGCGAACACGCTCGGCATCACCTGCGACATCGCCACCTTCGTGACCGCGCTGCTCTCGCGCTGGCCAGCACGTGACGAGAGGAAGCCCTTCCGGCCCGCGTCGGCGAAGCGCAGCCGCCCGCAAGCGCGGACGGAGGGGCCCGTTCGGCCGTCGGCCACCTTCGCCGCCATTCAAAAGGTGGTGGTGGAAGGGAGCGAGGCCATGGTCCTCGCCGAGACCGGTCGCTCGATGCTCTGGGGTAGTCACGAGCTGCGCTTCACCACCCCGAACCGGTACCGCGTGAGCACGGGCTTCGGGGCGATGGGGCACTTCACCTGCGGCGTCGTCGGATCGGCCATCGCTCGCGGCGAGAAGGCCGTGGCCGTCGTCGGCGACGGCGCCATGCTCATGCAGAACGAGCTCCACACCGCCGTGCAGTACGGCATCCCCGCCGTGTGGATCGTCCTCAACGACGCTTTGTACGGGATGGTCGATCAGGGGATGAAAGGGCACGGCCACACGGCCCTCGAGACCGAGCTACGAGCGGTCAACTTCGCCGACCTCGCCCGCGCGACGGGCGCCACCGGCATCCGCGTCGAGCGCGAGAGCGATCTCGAGGCTGCGCTCGTCGAGGCGATGAGCATCGAGGGTCCGGTGGTGGTCGACGTCATCACCGACCCGTACGAGCTCGCGCCGCTGGGACACCGAAACAACACGCTGACGAACCAATTGAACGGAAAAGGCTGAGGTAATTCTGATGGAAACCAGGAACGGGAAAGGTCTTCGCGCGGCAATTCGCGCGGTTGCAGCTGACATGCCGAAGCAGGTGCGGACGAACGCCTACTACCGCGAGCGCTTTCCGGAGCTCGTGGCCTCGGCCGAGGAGAAGACGCTGGCCAAGGTCTTTGCCGCCGGTGGTGCGCCGAACCCGTCCTCGGACGCGTTCTCGCGAGCGATGCAGCCCTACCTCGACGACCCGTTCCGCGGGACCGTCGAGCGCCGCATCCTGAGCCAGGGAGAGACCATTCTCGAGCACGAGGTCGCGGCGTCACGCCGGGTTCTTGGCCTCCTCGGCATGCAGCCGAATGACATCGATCTCGCGCTCGTGAGCTCCTTCGTTCCCGATCAGCTCGGCATCGGCAACGCGGCCTTCCTCGCCAAGGAGCTCGGCTTGCGCCGGCCCGCGTGGAATATCGAATCGGCGTGCGCGGGATCCCTCGTCGCGCTCCAGATGGCGAGCGCCCTCGTCGAATCGGGCCGCTATCGGAACATCCTCGTGGCGGCGTCCTGCGCCTACTCGCGCGTCTCGGACGACGGTGACTCGCTCTCGTGGTTTCTCGGTGACGGCGCGGGCGCGTTCATCATCGGTCTCCAGGACGACGGGTCGGGGTTCGAAGGGGGACACACCATCCCCACCACCGAGACCTGCGAGACCTTCTATTACGAGCCGAGCAGCGGCGAACGCCGCATGACGATGCGCTGCACTCCTGGAAGCGGGCGGATTCTCGCCGAGACGGCGGAGGCTCAGCTGCGGATTTGTGCTGACGGTGCGCTGCGCGACGCGGGCGTGTCCATGAAGGACATCGACGTCGTCGTCTGCAACACGCCGATGGCGTGGTTCGCGAGCTTCGCCGCGGGCGTCCTTGGCATCCCTGCCGATCGCGTGGTGGACACGTTCCCCGAATTCGGGAACGTCGGTGCCGCGCTCCTTCCCGTCAACCTTCACGCAGCAGCGTCGCGCGGGCGGATCAAACCAGGTGACACTGTACTAATGTACGCCGTTGGCAGCGTGTCCTCGGCCAGCGCCGCCGTAGTGACCTGGGGTGACGTGCGCTCGTAGCAGCTCTGCCGAGCGGTGCGCCTGCGCGTCGATGGCACGGTCATAAGCCCTGTCGACGAGCAGCGCATCCTCGTGAGAGAGGCTCGCCGTGAGCTCCGCCGCGGTGGAGTGAACGACGAAGGTCTGCCGCTTGCCGATGAGCAAGACGACAGCGGACAGAGCTGCGATCTTCACGGCGTTCATGAATCCGCGCCCCTCGAAGACAGCGTGAATCTGCGGGGCCATGGCGAGCAGCGGCGGGAATTTCACCGGCAGCGCCTTGCGAAAGCGCTCGGTCGGAGGCGGTAGCGTCTCCGCAACCCGCGAGACGTAGACGATCGGACGGCGGTAACGCTGATGCGCGGCCTGCACCGCCACCGTGATCCGATCGAGATCGGTCGGGTCGTCCAGTGTCAGCCAGTTCACCAGGCATACGTGCCGTTCGGTGATGATGTCGCACGCCATGAGGTTGGACCCTGGGGCGGAAAACTGTCCGCGTGAGGTGTAGAGCGGCTCGCGCCCGCGGAACTTAAGCAATCGTATCAACGCAACTCGAGAGCGCCGGTGTGTGCTCGCGCATTTCCTTCAGGTCGCCAAATGGCGTACGTGAAGGCAAGTGTCGGCGGCTGGGAGCCGGGGCGCCGCGAGCTCGCGGCGTCAGGCCGCGTCGTTCGTCGTCCAGGCCCAGCGGCGCGTCTTCTTCACCGGCGTGGTCACCGGCGGCATGCCCGGCTTCGGCGCGCGGATCTCGGCCATCGCGCGCAGCGCATCCTGCAGCTCCACGTCGCCGTGCATCGTCACGCGCGTGCTCAACCAGCCGAGCCCTTCCTCGACGTTGTCGACCACCTTCCACGTCTGCATCTTGCGGCGCACCAGGCCCATGGTGGTCAGCGTCGCGCGCACCACGGCCGACGCGAAGCCGCGCCCCTCGACCACCCAGACGACGCCTTTGAGGTTGTGCGCGTTGCGCTCCAGGCAGCCGTTGATCGCGGCGCGCGCTTCCTCGCTCGGCTGCGTGGCGTCCGCCGGGATGACCGTCAGGATGCCGCAGTTCGCGCCGTAGCGGGCCACGAGCTTGTTCAGCTCCGTCTCCGGCACGCTGTAGGCGCTGGGGGCGGCGCGACCGTTGTCCACGATCATGCAGATGTTGCGCCAGGTCGTCATCGACAAACAGACGTCGTGGACTCCGCTCATCGCCTGAAGGGACGTCGCGCTATCTCCAGGACTTTAGGCCTCACGCGCCGGCGGCCGTCGATTGCGCCGCCGCGGCGGGCGACCGCAAGGCGGCGAGCGCGCGCCGCCCCGGCTCGAGATCGATCGTTTCCAGCTCGGAGGGGCTGCTGGTTCGCGCGACGAGCAGCGCCAACCCTTCGTCTGCATGACCGACCACCTTCCACCCGCGCATCTTGCGCAGCGTGAAGGTCATGGTGGTCAAGGTGGCGCGAACCACCGCGGACTGGAATCCCGTCCCTTCCACGACGCACACCACGCTCTTCAGCGAGTGCGCGTGCCGCTCGAGGATGGCGTTGATCGCGCGGCGGGCCTCGTCGGTGGGTGGAGACGCGTCCGCGGGGATGACCACCATCCGCCCGAGGTTGCCGGGATACCGCTCCGCCAGCCGATCCATCTCGGCGCCGTGCGCGGCGTAGGCGTGTGCCGGGGCGCGACCGTTGTCGATCACGATGACGATGTTGCGCCACGTCGCCATCGGCAGACTCTTCTCTGCAACCCCGCTCATCCACGCCCTCTACGACGCGTCGCAGAAAGCGATTCAGGGGACACCTGAAACGGGTCCGTCAAAGAGGGGCAAAGGTAGGATGCCGCGCATGATCAAGGTCAGCGTGCTGTATCCCAACACTCCCGGCGCCCGTTTCGATCACGAGTACTACCGCGACAAGCACCTGCCGATGGTCAAGGCGAAGATGGGCGACCACCCCAAGTACTACACGATCGACAAGGGTCTCGGCGGCGGCGCCCCGGGCACCCCGGCGACGTACATCGGCATGTGCCACCTCTTCTGCGACTCGGTCGAGTCCTTCCAGGCCGGCATGGGCCCGCACCACAAGGAGATCATGAGCGACGTCGCGAACTACACCGACGTGCAGCCGGTGATGCAGATCAGCGAAGTGGTCGTCGAGAAGGGGTGAGGGTCACACCCACGACCAGCGCATCGCCATGCCGTCGCTCGTCGCGCCGCTCTCGAGCGAGACCGACGCGGTGCGCGCGAGGAGGCGAGCGGCGGAGCTGTTCGCGCCGCAGAGGGCGTGGCGGAAGTAGACGAAGCGGGACGGAGGATGCGCCAGGATGGCGACGCGCGCGTCCTTCGGTCCGAGCTTCGTGATGCAGACGCCGCCGCCTTCGAAGGTGCGTGACCAGAGCCGCCCGTAGTGCCGCAGGATGGTCCACGGCGTCGCCCCCGCGCCCGTCGCCATCCGCAGCACCGTCTGCAGCATGCTGTTCTGCATGCGCGCGCCGGACGCCGCGCCGATCGAGAAGGCCACCTCCGTCGACAGGTGCAGCGCCTCGACCGCCGCGAAGTGCTTCATCGCGAGATCGGCCGACAACCACACGCCGGCGACCGCGCCGAGGATGGCGGAGCGCGCCGCCTCGTCGAGCTGCTTCGTGTACGCCTCGATGAGGTTCCGCGCGCGCAGCTCGGTGAGCCCGGAGATGAGGAGGGTGCTCCGGACGCGACGCGTGGGGACGGCGTGCGCGGGATCCTCGGGGAAGGCCGCGAACGGTTCGGAGAGCGCGGAGGCATCGGGCACGGAGGAAGTATAGCGGAGCGGGGGAGGGGAGCCGGGGATCTCGGCGGTCACGTGAGTGCATGGCGGCGTCGTGCGCTCAGGTCGGGGTCGTGACGTTCACGTCGCGGCACCACAGCGAAATGAGCTCCTCGTCGCAGTCGATGACCCTGTAGCGAAGTCCTTCGAGGCCGCGTGACGAGACGTCCCTCGCGAGAAGGAGCACCAGATGTGCGAGGTGGCAGGTCTCGCCGAGCAGCTTCACCTCG
>JAMFST010000902.1 GCA_026225435.1 Labilithrix luteola | reverse complement strand
GATCGAGTCGCTGGTGCAGGCGGTCGCCCGCTCGCTCACGCGCACCCGCATCCGCACCGGCACCGAGGTGGTTCGCGTCCATTCCCCCGCCGGCGGCGCGCACTTCGAGATCCATACCGCCGCGGGCGAGCAGATCTTCGCCCACGCGCTCGTCCTCGCGTGCCCCTTCGGCGTCGCGCGCAAGCTGCTCTCCCCCATCAACCTCGCCCTGCAGGGGGCGCTGGCGCCGCTGCGGGAGACGACCAGCGCGGCGGTCCTCTTTGCCTATCCGCGGCGTGCCGTCCGCGGCGCGCTCGACGCGACCGGCTTCCTCGTCCCGCGCACGCTCGGCGGTCCGGTGGCGGCGGCGACGTGGCTGTCGCAGAAGTGGCCAGGCCGCGCCCCCGACGACACGCTCATCGTGCGCGCCTTCGTCCGCAGCGTGGACACCGTGCGCCCGGACGACAAGCTCGCCCAGATGGCTCACGACGACCTGCGCGGCTGGATGGACATCGCCGGCGAGCCGGAGCTGTACCGGGTGGCGCGCTGGACCCGGCCGCTGCTCCAGGTCGGTCATCTCGAGCGCATGGCGAAGCTGACGAGCGCGCTCACCTCGCAGGTCATGCTGTACGTCGGAGGCAGTGGCTACGCCGGCGTCGGAATCCCCGACGCCATCGCCCAGGCGCAGGACATCGCCGCGCGGATCACCCAGTTGCGATCTTGAGCGACGCTTCCAGCGTCGACTCCAGCGTCTCGCTCGCCGCGCGGGCGATCTGCGCCTCGAGCAGCACGAGCACGTGCGCCTCCGCCTCCGGTAGATCGCGCAGCTCGCGACGGATCTTGGCGCCCGCCTCCTTGCCGCCGCTCCCCGTCGTGCGGTGGAGCATGCCGGCGAGGAAGGCCTCGATCACGATGGGGTGGATGTAGCTCTTTCGCGCGACCGTCGGCGTGTTCCCCAGCTTGCCGGCCACCAGCTTCACCGCGTCGACCACGTGCTTCTTCAGGGGGCCGCGCTCGAGGAGCTTGGCCCCCTCCTCCTCGGCGGCGGCGAGCAGCATCGCCTTCTCCTCCAGCGCCCGCGCCGCCAGCACCGTGCCCGCCCAGGTGCGAAAATCCTTGGCGGTGAAGTCCGCCCCCGACGCCTCCTGCAGGTACGCGTTCACGTCGCTCGACTCGATGAGGTGCTTCGCCCCCGAGTCCGGGTCCACGTAGTGAAACAGCTCGTGCCCGGGGAGCGCCTCGCAGCGGGCGACGATGGTCGCCAGCCGCCGGTCGTGCACCTCGATCTCGTGCTCCTTGCCGCTCTTGCCGCGGAAGTGGAAGCGGATGCGCGCCCCTTTCACGTCCACGTGCTCGTCGCGCATCGTGGTCAGACCGTAGGAGTCGTTCTCCCGCGCGTACTCCTCGTTCCCCACGCGGATGAGAGTCGTCTCCAGCAGGCGCACCACGGTCGCCACCACCTTCTCTTTCGGCAGGCCGGGGCGCCGCAGATCGCGCTCCGTCGCCTCCCGCACCTTCGGCAGCGCGCGGGCGAAGGCGAGCATGCGGTCGAACATGGACTCGTCGCGCACCTCGCGCCAGCGCGGGTGGTAGCGGTACTGCTTTCGCCCGCGCACGTCGTGCCCGGTCGCCTGCAGGTGCCCGTTGGCGAGCGGGCAGATCCACACACGCGTCCACGCCGGCGGTATCCCGAGCGACTTGATCCGCGCCACCACCTTGGCGTCGGTGATGCGCTTGCCGCCGGGGTCGAAGAAGTGGAACGCGGCCCCGCGCTTCTTGCGCGTGAGCCCTGCGTGGTGATCGTGGACGTAGCGAAGCCCGGCCTCGCTGGCGGCGAGCTCGGGATCGTGACTGCTCGGCTTCGTCTTGTCGGCGGTGGCGGGCTTCTTCACATCACGGGTCTCTGCACGAGGAGCGCCGGGCTGCATTTGGAGGGATCTCCGTGGCCAATTGCCACGTGCCCGCGCTTGGGCTCACCGCGCTGAGGCATTTTCGGGGCAATCGCCCGCGCCCAGGCGGCGATTTTTGCGGGACGAGCGACGGCACGACGTTCGCAATACCGGTTCTCGTCGGGTAACGGAGCCCTCCGCGCCCCAAAGCTGACCGCAGTTCGCAGTGCCAACCACCCCCCCAAAGTTCATCAAGGAGAAATCATCATGCTGCACTACGCCATCGTCTTCTTCCTCGTCGCGCTGGTTGCAGCCTTCTTCGGCTTCGGCGGCATCGCCACGGACGCGGCCTGGATCGCCAAGGTGCTCTTCGTCGTGTTCCTGATCATGGCGCTCGTCTCCCTGGTCTTCGGCCGTCGCCGCGGCCCGGTTCTCTGAGTCAGCCAGCGCGCCTTTCGTGCTCGCCCGTCGACGGTTAGACTCCGCCTGACGGGCGAGACTCCATGACCACCAAGAAGAGGCACGAGATGACTGACGCTATCCACGCGGCCGACGAAGAGATGGAAGCCCTGGCGGACAAGGGGCGAGAGCTGGTCGAGGAGGGGGAGTCGATGCTCGCTCGCATCGACGAGCAGCTTCGCGCCAATCCGTACCTCGCCCTCGGGTTGGGGGCCGGCGCCGGGTTGCTCGTGGGGAGCCTCTTCGGCTCGCGCATCGGGCGCATGGCGCTCCTGCTCGCCGGCGGCTACGTCGCCAGCGAGTTCGTCAAGCGCGGCGCCCTCGACCTCGACTCCGAGGACGACGACGAGGAAGAAGAGTCGGCTCCGGCACGTCCGGCCCGCACGCGGGTCGCGGCTTCACGAGAAGCCTGAACCGTTCCGAAGAAGAAGTGCCGAAGGCCGGGTCACGCACGCGTGGTCCGGCTTTCCTCGTGTAAGGTGCGCGCGTGACCGAAAGCTCGCCCGCGATCGTGGAAGAAGCAGCCGATCCTGAAGACGCGCCGCCCGCGCCCGCCGACTCGCCTCATCACGCCCCGGGGCACCAGTCGGGCGCCCACGGCAGCATGCCGACGATGGCGCTCGCCGCCCTCGGCATCGTCTTCGGCGACATCGGCACCAGCCCTCTGTACACGCTGAAGGAGTGCTTCGACCCGGAGCACGGCGCCAAGCCCACGACGGAGAACGTGCTCGGCGTGCTCTCGCTCATCTTCTGGGCGCTCACGATGGTGGTGACGGTCAAGTACCTCATCTTCATCATGCGCGCGGACAACAAGGGGGAAGGCGGCATCCTCGCGTTGCTCGCGCTCATCCCGGAGAAGTTCCGCGTCACCAAGAGGGGTCGCATCGGTGCGGTCGCCTTCCTGGTGATCCTCGGCGCCTCGCTCCTTTATGGCGACGGCATGATCACTCCGGCCATCAGCGTGCTCTCGGCGATGGAGGGGCTCGAGATCGCCGCCCCCAGCCTGACCAAGCTGGTGTTGCCGCTGACCATCGCCATCCTCATCGGCCTCTTCGCCATCCAGCGGCGCGGCACCGGCGCGGTGGGCGTCTTTTTTGGCCCGATCATGGCGCTTTGGTTCCTCGTGATCGGCGGTCTCGGTGCCTTCCACATCGCCGGTCATCCGCAGGTGCTGGCGGCGCTCTCGCCCCATCACGCCATCGGCTACTTCCTCCGTCACGGCATCCCCGGCTTCGCCATCCTCGGCTCGGTCGTCCTCGCGGTCACCGGCGGCGAGGCGCTCTACGCCGACATGGGCCACTTCGGCGCGAAGCCGATCCGCGTCGCCTGGATCTTCGTCGCCATGCCCTGCCTGGTGCTCTGTTACTTCGGCCAGGGGGCGCTGGTGCTCGGCGATCCGTCGCTCTCCGATCACTCCTTCTTCGCCATGGTGCCGGTGGGGCCGTGGACCATCGCCATGGTCGTCCTCTCCTCGATCGCCACGGTCATCGCCTCGCAGGCGCTCATCAGCGGCGCCTTCTCGCTCACCCACCAGGCGGTGCAGCTCGGCTTCTTCCCCCGCGTGGAAGTGCGCCACACCTCGCACGAGGCCGAGGGGCAGATCTACGTCCCCTTCATCAACTGGCTGCTCGCCGTCGCCTGCGTCGCCCTGGTGCTCGCCTTCAAGGAGTCGAGCAAGCTGGCCGCGGCCTACGGCATCGCCGTCACCGGCACGATGGCCATCACCTCGTGCGTCTACTTCGTGGTGCTCCGCAGCACCTGGAACTGGAGCATGGCCAAGGCGCTGCCGGTGCTGGTGCTCTTCCTCGCCTTCGACATCCCCTTCTTCCTGTCGAACCTCGACAAGTTCCTCGACGGCGGCTGGGTGCCGGTGGCGGTCGCGCTGGTCTTCCTCACGGTGATGGTCACCTGGAACACCGGCCGGCGCATCCTGCGCGAGACGCTGCAGTCGAACGCGCTCGACTCGACCGAGTACGTGCGCACCTTGCCGTCGCGGATCTCCGCGCGCATCCCCGGCGCGGGCATCTTCCTCTCGTCGGTCGAGAGCGGCGTCCCGCCGGTCCTGCAGCACCAGGTGGAGCGCATCCACACGCTGCCCGACCAGGTCGTCCTGCTCACCGTGCTGGTCGAGCACGTGCCGGTCGTCGCGCCGGAGAACCGGGTCGAATTCAAGCGCCTCCACGAGCACGCCTGCCGGGTCATCGCCCACTACGGCTTCACCGAGAAGCCGGACGTGCCCGAGGTGGTCGGCATCGCCCTGCCCAAGCTCGGCATCGAGTGCTCGCTCGACGAGATCACCTATTTCGTCGGCCACGAGACCTTCCTCGCGACCAAGGCCGGTCGCATGGGCGCCTTGCCCGAGGGGCTCTTCGCCTTCCTCTCGCGCAACGCCTGGCCCGCGTCGGCGCACCTGTGCCTGCCGCCGAAGCAGGTCGTCGAGCTGGGCTCGCAGATCGATCTCTGAGCGTGTCTGCGTCAACTCCAGCTACCTCGGGGCGCGGGATCTTCTCCAACCGCGACTACGACATCTTCCTCGGCGCGCGCTTCGTCTCCTCCATGGCGACGCAGATGCAGAGCGTCGCCGTCGGCTGGCAGATCTTCTCGGTCACGCACCGCTCGCTCGATCTCGGGCTGGTGGGGCTCGCGCAGTTCTTCCCTGCCATCGGCTTCTCGCTGGTCACCGGGCACGTCGCCGACCGCTTCGACCGCCGGCGCATAGTGCTCCTTTGCTACCTGCTCTACGGCCTGGCCTCGCTCGGTCTGGTGGCGCTGACCCACCGGCCGGAGCTGGGCACCACGCCGATCTACGCGGTGCTCTTCTTCCTCGGGACCATCCGCGCCTTCGCCAACCCGGCGCAGCAGGCGCTCTTGCCCAACCTGCTCGCGCCGGAGCACTTCGGCAGCGCCGTCGCCTGGAGCTCCACGGCGTTCACCTTCGCCACCATCATCGGCCCCGGCGCCGGCGGTCTGCTCATCAAGCCGTTCGGCGTGCAGGGCGTGTACTGGGTCTGCGTCGTCGCCTACCTGCTGACGACGTTCCTCTTCTTCTTCGTCCGGGCCCGCCCGGTCGCCGCCGCCGTCGGTGCGGCCGGCGCGAAGAAGCGCGGCATCTCGCTGGAGACGCTCTCCGCCGGCGTCCGCTACGTCTGGGAGAACAAGATGGTGCTCGGCGCCATCTCGCTCGACCTGTTCGCCGTTCTGCTCGGCGGCGCGGTCGCGCTCATGCCGGCCTTCGCCCAGGACATCCTCTTCGTCGGCCCCAACGGGATGGGCGCGCTGCGCAGCGCTCCGTCGGTCGGCGCCGCGGTCGTGGCCATCGTGCTGGCGTACTCGCCGCTGAAGAAGAGGGCAGGGCTCCTGATGTTCTCCTGCGTCTTCCTCTTCGGAATCGCCACCATCGTCTTCGGTCTCTCGCACAGCTTCCTGCTGTCGCTCGCCGCGCTGGTCGTCGTCGGCGCGACCGACATGGTGAGCGTGGTGATTCGCCAGACGCTCATCCAGATCAACACGCCGGAAGAGGTGCGCGGGCGGGTGAGCGCGGTGAACTCGGTCTTCATCGGCGCCTCCAACGAGCTGGGGGAGTTCGAGTCGGGGCTCACGGCGCAGTGGCTCGGCCTCGTGCCGGCGGTCGTCGTCGGAGGCATCGGGACGTGCCTCGTCGTCATCGGCTGGGCCTTCATGTTTCCCACGCTGCGCAAGGCCGAAGGGCTCGACGCGCCCGCGGCGAAGGCGTGACGCGTCGCCGGCACTGCTCGGCGTCTCGCGTCATCCGCTGGCGGCATCGCTGTTGCTTTGCTGATCGGGCATGAACCGCTCGAAAAGCGCCCAGACGCCCGCTCTCGTCCTCGCCACCGCCTTCTGCGCCATGCTGCTCAACGGCTGCCGGGTGATCGGGGACATCTTCAAGGCCGGCGTGGGCGTCGGCGTGTTCATGGTCGTCGCGGTCCTCGTCGTCATCGGCGGGATCGCCTTCATGGTCACCAAGAAGTGACGGCTCGTCGCCTGTCCCGCTAGCATCGTCGGCCTGGCCAGCATGCGCGACGACGACTCGACCTCGGCCACACCCGCTGTCCCGATCGCGCGCGCGGCGCTTTCCGGCACCGCGGCCGGGTCGAGTATGGGCGCACCGCCGACCAGCGAGTCGAACCGCAGCTCGCTGAAGATGACGGATCTGGAGCTGCCGCGTATCCACCTGGCGCCGGCGACCAAGGAGATCGAGCACACCCGTCGCAAGTCGCTGCAGGTGCTCCTGCTGGTGGCGTTCGTGGCCGTCGCCTGGCTGGTCTCGCCCATCTGGGTGGGGATCGCCCTCGGGACGACGATGGCCTTCACCGTCCAGCCCTCGTACCGCCGCCTGTCGCGCCGCCTCCAGGACCGCCGGCATGTGGCAGCCGCGCTCCTCACGCTGCTCGCGGGGATCTTCTGCCTCGTGGGCGGCGGCCTGGCGCTCTACGTCGTGAGCGCCGAGATCTTCGACATCGCCGGCGTCCTCCAGCGGCGCCTGCAACACGGCTCGCTCGAGGAGCTCTTCGGCCACAGCGCCGTCGGGGTGCTCGACCAGCTGCACATCGACCGCGGCGGCATGATCGGTCACATCCGCGACGCGGTGAGCGCCGCCGAGAGCCGCGCCACCAACTCGGTGGGCGCCATCCTGGAGGCCGGGACCGACGCCAGCTTCGGCCTCGTGATCGCGCTCCTCACGATGTACTACGTGCTCCTCGAGTGGCCGACGATCGCGCTCCGGCTCGAGCGCACGTTGCCGCTCGATCCGCGCCACACACGCGCGCTGATGCTCGAGTTCCGCGACGTCGGCCGCACGGCGCTCATCGGGACGCTGGCGACGGCCATCGTGCAGGGGGTGCTCGCCTGGATCGGCTTCTCCCTCTCCGGCGTCCCCGAGCCGCTGACCTGGGCCTTCGTGACGGCGCTCGCCTCGTTCGTCCCGCTCATCGGCACCTCGGTCGTCTGGGGCCCGATGGCGATCTACCTCGTCTCGCGCGGAGAGGTCGCGCAGGCCTGTCTCGAGCTCGCCTGGGGCGTGTTCATCGTGATGATGCTGGCCGACTACGTGATCCGGCCGCGCATCGTCGGTAGCGGCGGGCATGGGCATCCGCTGCTCATGCTGCTGTCGCTCCTGGGAGGCATCGAGGTGTTCGGCCTGGCGGGGCTCATCGTCGGTCCCATCGTGATGGCGCTCTTCCTCGCGGTGCTGCGCATCTACGAGCGGGAGAGCGCGCGACTGGAGCGCCTGCGCACCTTGCCGGGGACCGCCCCCGTGATGACGCCGCGCCCGTGAAGCGTGAGCGGGCGCAAGAGAGCCACGGTGGAGGCAAGCCCGCCACGAGTCGGGCTCGACCGTCGTCGCCAGGTCGCGATTTGTCGCCGCTATGATGCGAACATCCACGGAAATTGGCTGGCTGCTCCCCACGCGCTCAAACTCCCGCTCTTGAATCACTCGCAGCAAAGCGATCTGCGTCTCCATCG
>JAMFST010000901.1 GCA_026225435.1 Labilithrix luteola | reverse complement strand
GGTCTTCCGGGTGGGCGGCGATCGCCATGGCCAGCTCGGAGCCGTCGAACATCGCCAGGTTTGCCCCTTCGCCGGACGGCGGCATGAGGTGCGCAGCGTCGCCGATCAACGTCACGCCGGGGACGCGGGGCCAGCGGAGTCCGTCCGGCAGCGCGTGGATCGGGCGCGGCACCGGCGCCGTCTCGCCGTCGGTGATCAGCGCGGTCAACGCTGGCGACCATCCTGCGAACTCGGCGGCGACGCGCCCCTTCGCGGAGTCGGCGTCGGCGAAGTCGATCCCGCTGACCCAGTCGAGCGGACGGGCCAGCTCGACGTACGTGTGCAGCACGTTCCCGGCCTCGCGGTGCGCGGCGATCCCCTTGCCGGGCGTGAGCGCGAACATGCCGCCTCCGCCGACGGCCTTGGCGGTCGCGGGGTGCCGCGCGTCGACGTCGTGGAGGTAGGTCTCGACGTAGGTGATGCCGACGTACTCGGGCGTCGCCTCGGTCAGCAGCGGGCGGACCTTGGACCAGGCGCCGTCCGCGCCCACCAGGAGATCGCTGGTGGCGGTCGAACCGTCGGTGAAGGTGAGCTCGTGCCGGCCGCTGCCCAGCGGCGTGACGCTGGCGAGCTTCTTCCCCCACTGGATGGCCGTCTCGGGGAGCGCCTCGAGGAGGATCCGCCGCAGGTCCCCGCGCAGCACCTCGGGGCGCTTGCCGCTGCCGTCGTCGGGCTGGTCGAAGAGCACCGTGCCGTCCGGGGCGAGCGCGCGGGTCGCCTGGCCTCCTTCGTGGATGATGGCGTGGAACTCGTCGGTGAGTCCGGCCGCTGCCAGCGCGAGCTGCCCGTTGTGCTCGTGGATGTCGAGCTGTCCGCCCTGCGTGCGGCTCCCGGCGGAAGGATCCGCCTCGTAGATCGTCGCGGAGATGCCGTGAACGTGGAGGACGCGGGCGAGCGCGAGGCCGCCGAGGCCGGCGCCGATGATGGATACGTGGACCGTCATGCTCTTTCTTTCACCTATGGAACGTTGTTCCATTCAGCCGAACATGGAACGCTGTTCCAGGTCTGTCAAGATAGGAGCCGATGCCGCGCGAGTCCGTTCGAGCCGAGCGACGCACCGAGGCCCTCTCGCGGGAGCGCATCGTCCAGGCGGCCATCGAGCTGCTCGATGCCGAGGGGGAGAGCGGGCTGACCTTTCGCGCGCTGACGACGCGGCTGGCGACGGGGGCGGGCGCCATCTACTGGCACCTGGCGAACAAGGACGAGATCCTCGCCGCGACGACCGACTTCATCGTGGACGCCGCGCTGAACGTGGTCGGTGACGAGGCGGCGCCGGCGGATGCTCTCCGCGCGGTCGCGCTCGGGCTGTTCGACGCCATCGACGCGCATCCGTGGGTCGGCGCGCAGCTGTCCCGCGAGCCGTGGCAGGCGGCGATGCTGCAGATCTTCGAGCGCATCGGCGGGCACCTGGAGGCGCTGCGGGTCCCGCAGAAGGCGCAGTTCTTCGCCGCGTCGACGCTGGTGAATTACGTGGTCGGCGTCGCCAGCCAGGAGGCCGCGAACGCGCGCAACCCGGTGCACGGTGGCGATCGCGACGCCTTCCTCGCCATCATCGCGGGGAAGATGTCCGCGCTGGATCCCGGCAAGTATCCGTTCGTGACGCGGCTGGCGGCGGAGCTTCCCGGGCACGACGACCGCGAGCAGTTCCTGGCGGGGATCGATCTGATCCTCGCGGGCCTCGCCGCCACCGCTGTCAAAAGGTGACGGACAGTCCGCGATCGAGCCGCACCCGTCGAGACGACGTCGCCTCCGGCTGACCGAGCCACGGGTGCTCCGGGCCGACTCCGCGCAGGGCGAGGTCGAGCGCGTAGCCGACCGCGAGGCCGGCGACCGTGCCGATGGCGTCCCAGGTGAAGTCCTTCCACGACGGATCGCCGCCGCTGACCGAGTCGTAAGCCTCCTTGCCCGCGCCGATGGCGAGGGTCGCGGCGGCGCCGATGAGGAGCGGCGGGTAGCGGGCGTCGAAGAGCGGGGTGGTCGCGGTGTAGAATGTGGCGGCGAGGCCGGCGGAGATGCCGCAATGGAGCACCTTGTCGGAGCCCAGCCACTCGTCGCCGTCGTCGGCCCTGGCCGTCGCGCTCGTGAGCGTCGCGACCGTTGTGGCGCCCAGGACCAGAAACGAGAGCAACAATGCCGAAAGAGGGGCCGGGCGTCGCAGTCGCATCCGCGCGCATGCTACGGATCGTACGGTGGCGGGGCGAACTCTGAGCTTCGACTTCGGGGAGGCGAGCCAGCCGACCCAGCCGTTGGCGTCGCCGCTTCCCGCAGGTGCGGCCGTGCCGACGCGGGTCGCTGTGCCCGCGGCCGCTCCCGTGCTCGTTGCGGCCACGCCTGCGCTTGCTCCGGTGCCGGCCGCGTCCCCGCCCGCAGCTGCTCCTGCGCCGGCCGCTCCGGTGGCCAAGGCGGCCTTCACCGTCGCCGAGCTCGGGCGGGCCATCAAGCGCTCGCTCGACGGCGCGTTCGCCGAGTCGGTGTGGGTCGAAGGGGAGGTCACCGGCGCGCGTCCCGCCTCGAGTGGACATCTGTACTTCTGCCTGCGCGACGAGAGCGAGGAAGCCTCGGTCGACGTCGCCATGTACAAGGCGAACATCACGCCGCGCACGCGCAGCCTGGTGGTCGACGGCGCGCGGTTGCGGCTGCGCGGCAAGCCGTCGTTCTGGTCGCCGCGTGGGCGCATGCAGTTCATCGCCGAGCGCGCCGAGCAGTCGGGCAAGGGGGCGCTCCTCGAGGCGCTGGCGAAGCTGAAGGAGAAGCTCGCGGGCGAGGGGCTCTTCGCCGCCGCTCGCAAGCGCGCCTTGCCGAGCGAGCCGCGCATCGTCGGGGTGGTCACCAGCGCCGGTGGCGCGGTCATCCACGACGTGTGCAAGGTGGCCTTCCGCCGCGGCGGCGCGCGCATCTTGCTGGCGCCTGCACAGGTCCAGGGGGCGGGCGCGGCGGAGTCGATCCGGCGCGCGCTCGTCACCCTCGCCCGGGTGAACGAGGTGGACGTGATCATCGTCGGGCGCGGCGGCGGATCGTCCGACGACCTGTCCTGCTTCCACGACGAGGCGCTGGTGCGCGCGATCGCCGCCTGCCGCGTGCCGGTGGTGAGCGCCGTCGGGCACGAGGTCGACGTCACCTTGACCGACTTCGTCGCCGACGCGCGCGCCTCCACGCCTTCGCAAGCCGCGGAGATGGTCGTGCCTGATCGCATGGCGCGCCGCCGGCTTCTCCGCGAGCAGACCGCGCGGCTGGTGCGCTCGCTGCGCGGCCGGCTGGCGCACGAGCATCGCATGCAGGCGGATCTCGCGCGGCG
>JAMFST010000900.1 GCA_026225435.1 Labilithrix luteola | reverse complement strand
GGGCGCCCTTGCGGGCGTCGCCGATCCGGCCGACGAACAGGAGCTTCACGTGGCTGCCGTGATGGAGCGCGTCCCGCGGCTCGCGCGGCGTGAAGATATCGGTCGGCACGCCGTTGGGAATGATCGAGAGCTCGCGGCTCCACGCGCCCGACGCGTAGCGCGCGGCCGGCTCCGAGACGGCGATCGCGCGCTGGATCCAGGGGAACAGCGTCGCGCCCCACGCCTTGCGCGCCCAGCGCAGCACCATGCCCTCCTCCTCCATGAACGCGTGGAACGTCGCGACGTGCGGCGTCTTGCGCGTGAACGAACATCTCCGGCGGGAACGGCAGATCGCCCCGGACCTTGAGCGCGCGTGTTCCTCTCTGTTAATTCGGCGCGCGAGCGGCCGTTTTACCCAGGCGTGGGGGAACGACACTTGGCACGCACCTGGGGCATCTCCATCCGGTACGACTCGGACCACCGCTGCCTGCTGGTCGCGCTCCAGGGCTGCACCCTGGCAACCGCCCATGACGTCGAGACGTTCTACGCGCAGCTGCGGGCCCGCACGCGGACCTTTTCCCTGCCGAGCGACCTCATCGTCGACTACAGCGGACTGCGCATCACCGGCGCCGCCATTCCGGCGTTCCTCGCGGCGCGGAACTCGTGGATCCTCCATTTCGGCGGGCGCATGTACCGCTTCGACCGCGCCGCGGCGCTGAGCCCGTTCACCCGGGCACCGCTGAGCACGTTGCCCGGATCGGAGCCCGCGATGCTCGGAAGCTACGAGGAAGCGCTCGAGCAGCTGGCGGCCGATCGCGCCCGTGACGCGGACCGGACGTCGACGCCGAAGATGTCGATCCCCGGCGCGCCGCTCTCCGAATCCAAGCTGCGGCGGATCTGAGCGCCCGCCGGACGAGCCGGGCCTGCTCGACGACGTGCGCGCGCACTACTTCGTGTGACCGCGGAACAGCTCGAGGAGACCGAAGGGGGCGCGCTCGTCGAAGCAGATCCCGTGGTTGCGGTGGGCCTCGGCGGCCGCAGCCGCGCTGCGCGGGAAGAGCGCCTGCTCGTACTCGGCCAGCGCCGCCTCGACGTCGCCGGGGTGCGCGACGATCGCCCTGGCCAGATCGGCGCCGTCGAAGAGCGCCAGGTTCGCCCCTTCGCCGGCGAACGGCGACATGAGGTGCGCGGCGTCTCCGAGGAGCGTCACCCCGGCGACGCGATCCCAGCGGTGCTCGATGGGGAGGGCGTGGATGGTGCGCGGGACCGGCGCCGTCTCGCCGTCGGTGATGAGCGCCGTGAGCGACGGTGCCCATCCATCGAACTCGGCGGCGACCCGCTTCGTCGCCGCCTGCGCGTCGGTGAAGTCGATCTCCGCGAGCCACTCCGCCGGTCGGTTCACCGCGACGTAGGTGTGCAGCACGCCCGCCGGCTCGCGGTGCGCGAGGATCCCCTTCCCCGGTGCCAGCGCGAACAACGCTCCGCCGCCGACCGCCTCGGCGCTCGCGGGGTGGCGCGTGTCGGCGTCGTGCAGGTAGGTCTCGATGAACGAGATGCCGAGGTACTCGGGCTTCGCCGCGGAGAGCAGCGGACGGATCCGCGACCACGCACCGTCGGCGCCCACGAGCAGATCGGTGCGCGCCGTCGTGCCGTCGGCGAAGGTCACCTCGTGCCGGCCGCCGCCGAGCGAGGCGACGGCGGTGACCTTCTTCCCCCACCGGATCATCCCCGCGGGCAGCGAGTCGAGGAGCAGCCGGCGCAGCTCGCCACGCGGAACCTCGGGCCGGCCGCCGCTGCCGTCGTCCGGCTCGTCGAGCAAGACGGCGCCGTGCTGATCGAGGACGCGCGACGCCTCGCCCCCCTCGTGAATGAGCGCGACGAAGCCGTCGAAGAGCCCCGCGGCCTTGAGCGCGAGCTGCCCGTTGGCGTCGTGGATGTCGAGCAT
>JAMFST010000899.1 GCA_026225435.1 Labilithrix luteola | reverse complement strand
GGCGGCGACGATCTTGTTCGCTCCGTCCAACATGGTGGTGGCCGAGGAGTCGCCGGAGAAGATCCTCACTGTCCACGTCGACCCGACGGCCGGCTTCCAGGCTTACGAGGCGCGCCAGCTCGCCTTCGCCCTCGGCCTGCTCCAGGGCCCGCACGGCAAGGAGACCGTCGCCAAGTTCGTCAAGCTCCTGGCCGCGCTCTACGAGCTCTTCGTCAAGGAAGACTGCTCGCTCTGCGAGATCAACCCGCTCGTCGTCCTCAAGAACGGTGACGTCGTCGCCCTCGACGCGAAGATCGACTTCGACGACAACGCCGAGTTCCGCCACAAGATCTGGGACGAGCAGCGCGACACCGGCGAGGAAGACCCCGTCGAGCTCGAGGCCAAGCACGCGGGGCTGAACTACGTCTCGCTCGACGGCAACGTCGGCTGTCTCGTGAACGGCGCCGGCCTGGCCATGGCGACCATGGACATCATCAAGCACGTGGGCGAGGGGCACAACGTCTCGCCGGCGAACTTCCTCGACGTCGGCGGTGGCGCCACGCAGGAGCAGGTCACCAAGGCCTTCAAGATGATCCTCAGCAGCCCCAAGGTGAAGGCGATCTTCGTCAACATCTTCGGCGGCATCATGAAGTGCGACGTCATCGCCTCGGGCGTCGTCGCCGCGGCCAAGGAGCTCGGGCTCACCGTCCCGGTCATCGTCCGTCTCGAAGGGACGAACGTGGAGCTCGGACGCAAGATCCTGGACGAGAGCGGTCTGAAGATCACCTCGGCCACCACCATGTTGGACGGAGCGAACAAGATCGTCGCCGCCGTCGGTACCACCGGAGCAGCCCAGTGAGCATCCTCGTCGGTAAAGACACCAAGGTCGTCGTTCAGGGGATCACCGGCGGCGCCGGCTCCTTCCACGCGAAGCAGATGATCGCCTACGGCACACAGGTCGTGGCCGGCGTCACGCCCACCCGCGGCGGCGAGACTTTTGAAGGCAACGTGCCGGTCTTCGACACGGTCGCCGACTCGGTCAAGAAGGCCGGCGCGAACACCAGCGTCATCTTCGTCCCGCCCCCCGGCGCGGCCGACGCGATCCTCGAGGCGTTCGATGCGGGCTGCAAGCTCGTCATCTGCATCACCGAGGGCATCCCGGCCATGGACATGGTCAAGGTCCGCCGCGTCCTCGAGGCGAAGCAGGCCGAGGAGCGCGCGCGTGGCGAGCAGCCGACCTGGCTCGTCGGCCCCAACTGCCCGGGCGTCATCACCCCCGGCCCGGCCGGCATCGGCTGCAAGATCGGCATCATGCCGGCGCAGATCCACAAGCCCGGCAACATCGGCGTCGTCTCGCGCTCCGGCACGCTGACCTACGAGGCGGTCGGTCAGCTGACCGCGCTCGGCATCGGCCAGTCGACGTGCGTCGGCATCGGCGGCGACCCGGTCGCGGGCATGGACTTCGTCGACGTCCTCACCCTCTTCCAGAACGATCCGGACACCCACGGCGTCATCATGATCGGGGAGATCGGCGGCTCGATGGAGGAGCGCGGCGCGGCCTATGTGAAGGAGCACATGAACAAGCCGGTCGCCGGCTTCATCGCCGGGACGACCGCTCCCCCCGGCAAGCGCATGGGCCACGCCGGCGCGATCATCGCCGGCGGCAAGGGCACCGCGGCGGCCAAGCAGGAGGCCATGGTGGCGGCCGGCATCCGCGTCGCGCCGACCCCGAGCGAAATGGCCTCGACGTTGAAGCTGATGATGAAGAACTGACGATCTCTTCGAGACTGTCGGTCGAGACGGCGAGCCGGGTTGCATTCCAACCGGCTCGCCTTCACATTTAAGCCATGCGGACGGTCGGCAAGCGAACCGAGATCAGGACCGATGGATGATCGAACGCGCGCAGCGACGTACGACGACCTCCTCGGAATCGTAGCGCTGCTCGAGAAGCACCAGGTCGAGTACGCGCTCATCGGCGGCTACGCGCTGGCGCTGCAGGGGACCGTGCGCCTCACCGAGGACGTGTCCGCCGTCGCCGCTCGTCGGCGCCTCGCCCGAGCCACCGCATGCGGCGGATGCCGCCAGGCTCACGGCGAGGATCGCGGTGCAAGACGCGCTGCAATCGAAGCCGCTCATCGTGCGCGCCTCCGCGTCGCGCCTGCGATGGCCAGACCGAGGGCGAAGAGCGCGCCGAGGCCGCCAGCACGACCGGCGCTGTTCGACGTCGAGCACCCTCCGGAGTCCTCCTCGACGGAGCTCGGGGAATCGCCGTCGTTGCCCCCGCCGTTGCCGGCGCTTCCGCTGGTGTCCGCGTCGGTGCCCATCGTCGCGTCGCCACCGAGGCCGGCGTCCGGCGCGCCGCTGTCGCTCCCCGCTCCGCCGTCGCCGAATTGATCGACCAGCCCGGCGTCGGCGGTGCCCGGGCAGCTCGCTGTTCCCGGAAAGGCGACCAGGCCGTCGTCGCAGGTGAGGGTGTGCAGCGCCGCCAGTCGCGCCGCCGCGCCGGTCGTCGAGATGGCGCCGGTGAGCGCGGAGATCAGCGCCGCGCGCGTGCTCGCGTTGCTCGCGTTCGTCGCCAGCGTTCCCCGTGCCGTCGCGAAGTCCACCAGCTCGTCGTACATGTTGCCCAGATACGCCGGCGT
>JAMFST010000898.1 GCA_026225435.1 Labilithrix luteola | reverse complement strand
CTGCGGCGCCACGCCTCGAGGACTCCGCGGGCCTCGACCTCCGACCACTGCACGCGCGCCATGCGACGCACGCTCGCCCGCGACGACTCCGCCGTCACGACGCCATTTGCCGGTCGCTTACGTTATATCGGGCGCGGAGGCCTCCGTGCTTGACCCTGCCACGTGGGAGGACACAGCGCGCCAGTGCGAACGATTGACCTCCCCCGCTTCCGTTACCGAAGCGGGGGAGGATCAGATGCCCAGCGGACTTGGTGCCTCCTCGAAGCCGTCGCAGATCGCATACATCGCGAAACGATCAGCGGGCAGGCGAACTATTCGGTAGCGAGGGTAGGTTCTTCGTCGCAAGACCCTCGGCGCCTTACTTGGCAACGCACGGCGATATCTCGAAAGTTATCGATGGCGGAGACCCACCGCCCCCGCCCGTACGTCCGTCGCGGCGTGATCCATGGACGAGGATCCCGCTCGGTGATTTAGGACTTCTTTTCGGCCAGCTCCGCGCCGTCGTCATGACGGAACAGCGCGCGCCCCACCGACCGGCACGCGCGCAGCACCTCGTCCGACAGGTCCCCACCGAGCGCTCGCGCCAGGGTGAGCCCGCCGTACATCATGCAGAACATGGCGATCGCCTCGGCCCGTCGCGTCGGGGCGCCGGGCTTGACCGAGGTGCCGTCGGCGGTGCGGCGCTCGAGCTCCTGGAAGGTCCTCTCCATCTCTTCCGCGAGGACGGGCGAGTGCGCCGGAGCGGTGGTGCCGATCTCGCCGACGACGGAGGGGAGCGGGCAGCCGCCGTCGCGGTTGTCCCGGTGGGCGGCGGAGAGGTAGCGCTTGAGGATGACCTCGGCGCGGTCGTTGGCCGGCTTGTCCTCGATGCGTACCAGGAGCCGGTCGCGCATGTGGCCGGCGGCGCGGCGCAGCGCGGCGTCGACGAGCGCCTCCTTCGACTCGAAATGAGCGTAGAAGCCGCCGACGGTCAGCCCGGCGCCGGCCATGACGTCGGCCACACGGGCGCCCGCAACGCCTCGCTCGCGCAGCAGACGCGTGGCGGCGTCGAGGATCGTCTCGTGCGACTGCTTCTTCTGTTCGGCGCGTCCCATCGTACGTTGATCATATTATCGACTGGGCGCGGCGCAACCCCTGTTCCGCCCTCATTTCACCAGCTCTGGTCGACCGAACGCGACTTCAGCAGTCGACGCGCTTGACGTCCTTCTTGCTGACGAGCCCTGCCGCGAGGCAGCTTGTCCTGCAGCGATCCCTCGAGGCTGCCCATCGTGCGAGACCACCGTCGCACCCCACCGCTCTCGACGGGGAAGAGCCGCTCGTGTTTACTGGCGCCGATCCGATGACCGTACCGCTGCAGCGAGCCATCGTGGTCGGAGCCTCCTCCGGCATCGGCGAGGCGATCGCTCACGAGCTGGCGCGCACCGGCGCCGCGGCCATCGCGCTGGTCGCCCGGCGGCAGAACGAGCTGCACCGGGTCGCCGGGATCATCAAGCACGAGCACCCCGAGATCAAGGTGCAGACGTACATGCACGACGTGGTCGACTTCGACCAGACAGCGCCGCTCTTCGAGCGCATCGAGCGCGACCTCGGCGGGGTCGACACGCTGGTGTACGCCGCCGGTGTGATGCCCGAGGTGGTCGAAGGCGAGTACTCCTTCACCAAGGACCGCGCGATGATCGAGGTGAACCTCCTCGGCGCGATCGCCTGGATGGACGTGGCGGCCGCGCGCTTCGAGGCGGCGCGAAGCGGGACCATCCTCGGCATCTCCAGCATCGCCGGCGAGCGCGGGCGGCGCGGCAACCCGGGGTACAACACCTCGAAGGCGGCGCTCAGCACGTTCCTCGAGGCGCTGCGCAACCGGATGTCGCGCTACGGTGTGAACGTGGTCACCATCAAACCCGGCTTCGTCGACACGGCGATGACCCGCGGCAAGGGGATCAAGGGGGCCATCGCGGCCGACGAGGCGGCGCGGCGCTGTCTTTCCATCGCCCGCGCCGGCGGCAGCGGGAGCGCCTTCGTGCCCGGCAAGTGGGCGCTGGTCGCGCTGGTGATCCGCAGCATCCCCTCCTTCATCTTCCGCCACCTGAACCTCTGACGATGAGCGATCCCTCGCCGCCCCCGCCGTCCACCTCCGCGACCAAGGCCGTCGCGGGCACGAGCAATACCGGCCTGCGCGCGAGCGCCCCCCTGCGCGTGCTCGACGGCTTCGGCGGGTCGATGCGCGCCGCCAGCTTGTACCTGAAGCCTCGCTCGCTCGAGGAGGTGGAGGCCGCCTTCGAGGCCGCGCGCGACGACGGGCTCACCGTCGCCTTCCGCGGCTCGGGGCGCAGCTACGGCGACGCAGCCATCCACGAGGGGGGCGTCGTCCTCGACATGACCGGGCTCGATCGGATGCTCAGCTGGGATCCGGTGAGCGGCATCGCCGAGTGCCAGCCGGGACTGACCATCGAGGGGCTGTGGCGGCGAACCATCACCGACGGCTACTGGCCGGCGGTCGTCCCCGGCACGATGCGCCCGACGCTGGGCGGCTGCCTGGCGACCAACGTGCACGGGAAGAACAACTTCAAGGTCGGCCCCATCGGCGACCACGTGCTCGACTTCGATCTACTGACGACGCAGGGCAAGACGCTGCGCTGCAGCCGCGAGGAGAACGCGGACGTCTTCCACGCGGCCATCGGCGGGCTCGGGTTGCTCGGGGCGTTCACCCGCATCCGGCTGAAGCTGCGCAAGGTGGAGACGGGGTGGCTGCGGGTGAAGGCGCTGGCAACGGCGAACCTGGCCGACACCTTCGCGCAGTTCGAGGCGAACCTCGGCAAGGCCGACTACCTGGTCGGGTGGGTGGACGCCACCGCGGGCGGGCGCGCGCTCGGTCGCGGGCAGCTGCACGTCGCCAACTACGTGCGCGCCGACGAGGATCCGGATCCGGAGACGTCCTTCCACGTCGAGCGGCAGACGCTGCCGAACCACGTGCTCGGCGTGCCCAAGTCGGTCCTCTGGCGCTTCATGAAGCCGTTCATGACCAACGCCGGAGTGCGGCTGGTGAACGGCGCGAAGATGCTCTCGTCGCGCCTCTCCAACGGCACGACGTACCTGCAGTCGCACGTCGCCTTCGCCTTCCTCCTCGACTACGTGCCCAACTGGCGGCTCGCCTACGGGGCGAGCGGCTTCCTGCAGTACCAGGTGTTCCTGCCCAAGGAGTCGGCGCAGGCGACCCTGCGCGAGATCCTCGAGCTGTCGCAGAAGCGCGGGATGCCGAGCTACCTCGCGGTGCTGAAGCGGCACCGGCCGGACGCCTTCCTGCTGACGCATGCGCTCGACGGCTGGTCGCTGGCGATGGACTTCAAGGTGCCGCCGGGGCGCGCCGCTGCGCTGGAAGAGATGACCCGCGAGATGACCGAGCTGGTGCTCGCTGCCGGCGGTCGCTTCTACTTCGCCAAGGACGGCGTGCTGCGGGCGGAGGATGCGCTGCGCTACCTCGGCGCCGACACGGTCAAGACGTTCCTCGAGCTGAAGTCGCGGCTCGATCCGGACGCGCTGCTCTCGTCGAACCTGGGGCGCCGCATCTTCGCCACCGAGCCGGGGAGCCGCCTGTTGCCGACGCGCCGGCCGCCGAGCGCGGTGCCGACGCTGGTGTCGTTCCCGCCGCGCGCGCCGGCGGCCGGAGAGGTCGACGACGCAACGCCGGAGCCGGTGATCCCGGCCCCGGCGAAGGTCCCTGGCGAAGTGTCGGCGGTCGCCTCGACCTTGTTCGCGCGCTCAGCTGACGACGCCGCGAAGAACCGCGACTAGCGACAGCGAGGCGACGACCATCCACAAGAGCACGCCGTGGAGGAGCGGGCGGACGCCCACCTTGGCCAGCGAGGCGCGCGTGATGCCCGCGCCGATGAGAAACAAGGTGCCCGACAGGAGATGCGCGGCCGCCATGCTGGTGACGACGCCGACGCCATGGAGCACCTCGCAGTAGGTACTGAGCGCCGCGGCGACGAGGAAGCCGGCGATGAACCACGGCGGCTGGGCGCGCTCGGTGGTGCCGGTGGTGCTCCCCTGCAAGCTGCGCTTCGCCCAGGCGCCGACCGCGAAGGTGAGCGGGACGATCCACAGGGCGCGCGCCAGCTTCACCGTGGTCGCCACCTGCAGCGCGGTCGACCCGTAGGCCTGCCCTGCCCCGACCACCGAGCTGGTGTCGTGGATGGCCAGCGCCGCCCAGAAGCCGAAGGCGTGCTGATCCATGTGCACCGCGTGACCGATCGCCGGGAAGGCGAAGAGGGCGACGGCATTGAGGACGAACACCGTGCCGAGCGCGACGCCCGCCTCCTCCTCGTCCGCCTTGAGCACCGGCGCGATGGCGGCGATGGCGCTGCCGCCGCAGATGGCCGTGCCCACCGTGACCAGCGCGCCGATCTTGAGCGGGATGCGCAGCACCTTGGTGAGCAGCGCCCCGAGCGCGAGACAGGCGGTGATGCTGATGGCGGTGGTGGCGAGGCCGTCGAGCCCGGCGCGCGCGACGACCCGCAGGTCCATCCCCGCGCCGAGGCCGATGACCGCGATCGACAGGAGCTTCTTCGCCCACGAGCGGGTGTGCGACAGGTACGGGTTGCCGAGCGTCATGCCGAGCAGCGCGCCCGCCAGCAGAGCCACGCCCGGGAAGACGACGTGCAGCGGCAGGAGGGCGACCACGGCCCCGAGCGGGACCAGGATCAGCGCCGGATCGGCGGACGGCGAAGCGCTGGAGAGGAACGTCATGCCCTCGTTGTGCCCCCGAACCATCCGCTCCGGTAGCCGTACTTGGCGATGGTACATCCGTCTGGCTGATGGCTTGGAACTTTCGCCAGTGCGGTCTGTGCTTGCAAGCTGGGCCGTCTTCCCCCCCAATGCGCACCATGATTCGTTTACAAATGGGGCGGGCAGTGGTTCTGGCAGTGGCTCTCGCGGCGACCGTGCTCGCGAGCGCCTGCAAACCGAAGAGCAAGGACGGCGGAGGCTCCTGCACGGGCGAGACGGCGGAGTGCGCCGATCCGCAGAGCGTGCTCGCCTGCATCAACGGCACGTACCTGAAGGCCAGCTGTGGCGGGCCGCAGGGCTGCTCGACCGTCGGCAACACGGTCAAGTGCGACAACGACCTGGCCAGCGTCGGTGACGGCTGCGTCGAGCCGGACGACGTGTCCTGCTCGGTCGACAAGAAGGCGATGCTCACCTGCGTGAAGAACAAGTTCACGCTCAAGGCGACCTGCAAGGGCCCGCACGGCTGCGCGGTGACCGGCTCCGAGGTGAAGTGCGACAACGACTTCTCCGACGTCGGTGACGTCTGCGACAAGGAGGGGGATTACTCCTGCTCGAGCGATCGCAAGAGCGACCTCACCTGCAAGGGGGGCAAGTTCGTGCTCGAGAGCACCTGCAAGGGGCCGAAGGGCTGCGACGTCATGCAGAACGGGATGGAGACCGACATCAAGTGCGACCACAACGTCGCCGCGGTGAACGATCCGTGTCACGCCGACGGCGAGCTGGCCTGCACCGCCGACCGGTCGATGCTGCTCCGCTGTGCGAGCCTGAAGTTCGCCAACTACAACGCCTGCCGCGGCGCCAAGGCGTGCACCACCAAGGAGCACCCGACCCGCAAGGTCATGGAGTTCGACTGCGACGACGCCATCGCCCAGGTGGGTGACCCGTGCGACACGCCGTCGGAGGTGGCCTGCACCGCGGACGGGAGCGAGTCGCTCATCTGCCGCAACAACGCGTTCGTCGCCGCCAAGGGGTGCAAGAAGCACCAGTGCAGCGTGGTCAGCGACTTCAGCGTCTCCTGCAAGTGAGCCCGGGGCCGGGCTCGGGCCCTGGCGCGGCGGCGAGGAGCCCGCTCGATCCCGGGCTCCTGCCGACGTTCCTCGCGGTGGTCGAGGCGGGGCGCATCTCGGCGGCGGCACGCACGCTGCACGCGTCGCAGCCGGCGGTGACGGCGCGCATCCGGCGGCTCGAGGAGTCGCTCGGTGCGCAGCTGTTCCGCCGCTCGGTGCGCGGGGTGGTGCCGACCGCCGACGGGGAGCGGTTGATCCGCTACGCGCGCGAGGTCCAGGCGACGCTCGAGCGCGCCGCGCTGGAGATCGGCGCCGGTGAGGACGAGGGGGAGCCGCTGCTGCTGGGGGCGAGCACCACGGTGGCGGCGCACGTGCTGCCGTCCGTGCTCACGGGCTTTCGCGCCATCCACCCGCGCGCGCCACTGCGGCTGGAGGTGGGGAACACCGATCGCGTGCTGGCGGAGGTGGTGGCCGGGCGGCTCCCGCTGGCCATCGTCGAGGGGCACGCGCGCGCGGCCGGGCTGCGGCTCGAGCCGTTCGTGACCGACGAGATCGTGCCGGTGGCGAGCCCGAAGATGCG
>JAMFST010000897.1 GCA_026225435.1 Labilithrix luteola | reverse complement strand
GAGCTGGGCGAGGGGGCCGTTTACGCAGGAAAGAGCCCATTCACGCGCCGTTGACACTCCGCGGAGCGTCACGGAAGAGAGAGAAGTCGATCCGCGTTGTGGCGCTGGGGTACGATCGCAGAGCGTGAAGCCGATCGACGAGCTTCTTCGGAATCTGCGAAGACCTGAGGTGCTGGAGTTCGCGCTCGCGAGCGAACGGCTTCCTTGCGTCAAGGTCGGGGCGTCCTTCCAGCCGGTCGACGGCGGAGCTCCCAACACCGATCAGGTGCTGGAGATGCTCGTCGGGGCCGGCGGGAGCCGCTACGTCGACTCGCTCAACGAGTCGCCGACGCGCTGGTCGTTCCGCCTGGACGGCGTGGGGGTCATCTCGATCTCCGCCGTGCTGCGCAGCGGCGTGGTGCAGGCGCGCTTCACGCTGACCAAGCGGGAGGTGCCGGCGCGCAGCGAGAGCGCGACCATGCGCGCCGTGGCGCCGACCGGCGGCGGCTTCGACCTGGGACCGCCGGGTGCGCCCGCGAAGGTGAACCCGAACGCTCCGCCGCCGCCGTCGAAAGGAGCGCGACCCGAGGTCCCGCACCCGAGCGACGACGACGAGCCGACGATGGTGAGCGAGGCCGTGTCGAACGCGGCCGAGGCGGCGGCGCAGGCCAAGAAGGCCGCGGCAGCGGCGGCCGCCGCGAAGTCGTCTCCACGTCCGGCGGCCGGGCTCAAGATCGATCGGATCGACCCGCTGGAGACGGCGCGCTCGTCGGCGCCGACGCAGGCGACCATCCCCAAGGTGAGCCCGGGTGCAGGCGCGGGTCTGAACCTCGCCAAGGCGCTCGACCTCGGCCCGCCGGCGGCCGCGACTTCGAGTGGCGGAGCCGCGGCTCCCGCGGCCGGAGGGAAGTTCGTCCCGCCGCCGCCGCCGCCGTTGATGGGGAGCGCCGGAGCCAAGCCGCCGTCCCCCCCGCCGCCGGACATCGCGCCGCAAGCGCTGGTGTCGAAGGGGGTCAAGCCGCCATTCCCGCGTCCGCCGGACGACGACAACGAGGTCACCGAGGCCATCGAGCTCGACATCCCGCGCAACGACAAGCGCAACGCCGGTGTGCCGGCAGCGCTCGGCGGTCCATCGACCGCGGCCGCTGCGCCTCCGCCGGCAGCCACCCACAACCTCCTCACGCAGACGGCCGCGGCGAGTCCGGCGGGGAGAGCCGCACGTGCGGTCCTCCCGCGCGACGATCGCCCGGCTCCCGAGCCGATGGCCCCGTCGAGCAGGCCGATCGGTCCGATCAGCCAGCCGGACATGGCGCGGATCCAGTCGGCGCCGAAGCCGCAGGTGCCGGTCGCCTCGCCCATCTCCGCCCCGCCGCCGCGCGAGGCGAGCCCCAACGCCATCGCCGCGCCGGCCGGTCTGCGCGATCTGCTCACCCGCGCCCGGAACCTCAACGCCAGCGACCTGCACCTCATCTCCGGTCGCCCCACGCTCATGCGCATCGCGGGGGAGCTCGCGTCACGCCCCGGTGCCGACGCGGTGCTGAGCGAGTCCGAGGTCGAGAAGATGGTGCGCGCCGTCGTCCCGGCCCGCCTGCGCTCGATGCTCGAAGTGGACGGCTCCTGCGACTTCGCCTTCGACGAGGAGAGCGGCGGCCGCGTCCGCGCCAACGTCTCGCGCCAGCGCAGCGGCTACAAGATCTCGCTCCGCCTGATCCCCGCCGGCGTCCCCAGCCTCGCCTCGCTCGGCCTGCCGGACGTGATCGGCTCGGCCACGCACCACCACCAGGGGCTCATCGTCGTCACCGGCCCCACCGGCCACGGCAAGACGAGCACGCTGGCGGCGCTGGTCGATCAGATCAACCGCGACACCACCCACCACATCATCACGGTGGAAGACCCGATCGAGTACGTGCACCCGCGCAAGCGGGCCATGATGAGCCAGCGCGAGGTGGGGACGCACACCCGCACGTTCGCCTCCGCGCTCAAGGCGTCGCTGCGCCAGGATCCGGACGTCATCGTCGTCGGCGAGCTGCGCGACACCGAGACGGTGCGCATGGCGCTCTCCGCGAGCGAGACCGGGCACCTCGTGCTCGGCACCATGAACACGCCGAGCGCGGCGAAGACCATCGACCGGCTCATCGATCTGTTCCCGCCGTCCGACCAGGCGCAGGTGCGCGCCACGCTCGCCGGTGGTCTGCGCATGGTGGTGAGCCAGCGCCTGTTGCCGGCCTCCGACGGTCAATCGATGGTCGCCGCGGCGGAGATCCTCCCCGGCAGCATCGCGCTGTACACCCTCATCCGCGACAACAAGACCTTCCAGATCCCCAGCCTGCAGCAGCGCGGACGCAACGCCGGGATGCTCCGCCTCGACGAGTCGCTCGCCGACCTGGTGCGCGCCGGCAAGACGACCCTCGAGTACGCCCGCGCCGCCTCGGAAGCGCCCGAGGAGCTCGAGGCACAGCTCCGCGCCGGTGGCGGGCTCGCCTCCACGATGGCCAGCGCGGGCAGCCCGAGCAGCAACTCTCCGCACACGAAGCTGGGTGCTGCGGTCGCCCCGCCGGTTCCCCCGCCGGCAGCGGCAGGCGCGGCGAGGCCGGCTGCACAGCCCGCAGCCCCCGCACCGGGAGCCGCCTCACCGGCGGCGCCCCCGGTCGGCCCGGCTGCAGACAAGCGCCCCGCCGCAGGTGGCGGCAGCTTGTTCCAGCGCGCCGGCTCGCTCTTCAACAAGAAGGAAGGCTGAGCGGATGGCGCGCATCGACCGTCTCTTCGACGAGCTGCTCACGCAGAAGGGGAGCGATCTGCACCTCGGCGTGGGCATGCCGCCCATGATCCGCGCCCGCGGCGAGCTCGCCACGCTGCGCCCCGATCCGATCGACGACGCCGAGATGCAGTCGCTGCTCTTCGAGATCCTCACCCCGCAGCAGAAGGAGAAGATCGAAGGCGAGCTCGATCTCGATTTTGCCTACGCGTACGCGGACAAGGCCCGCTTCCGCGCCAACTACTTCTACAAGGTCGGCGTGGGGCAGTCGGCGACCCGTCCGGCGCTCGGCGCGGTCTTCCGCACCATCCCCACCAAGGTCCTCACGCTCGAGGATCTGAAGACGCCCGACGTCGTGCGGCGCATCTCCGACCGCAAGCAGGGGCTCGTGCTCGTGACCGGCCCGACCGGAAGCGGCAAGTCGACCACGCTGGCCGCCATGATCGACCACATCAACAAGACCCGCGCGGCGCACGTGCTCACCATCGAAGATCCGGTGGAGTTCGTGCACACGTCGCAGCGGTCGCAGATCACGCACCGCGAGGTCGGCATCCACGCCTCCAGCTTCGGCGCCGCCATGCGCAGCGCCGGCCGCGAGGATCCCAACGTCATCCTCGTCGGCGAGCTCCGCACCAACGAGACGATGAAGCTCGCCGTGCAGCTCGCGAGCTTCGGTGTCCTCGTCTTCGCCACCGTCCACACCAACAGCGCCGCGGCCACCATCGACCGCATCATCAACGCCTTCCCGGCGGAGGAGCAGCCGCAGGTCCGCGGCATGCTCGCCGAGGGGCTCGTGGCCATCGTCGCTCAGCAGCTGCTCAAGACGGCCGACGGCAAGGGGCGCGTCGCCGCGCTCGAGATCCTCATCGGGTCGAGCGCCGTCTCGGCGATGATCCGCGACGGCAAGACCTTCCAGATCCCCAGCTTGATGCAGTCCGGTCAGGCGCAGGGGATGCAGACGATGGACATGGCCATCGAGCGCTTCCTCGTCTCGAAGACCGTCAGCCCGGAGGTCGCCCTCGAGAAGGCGACCGACAAGGAGCTGATCGGCCGCGTCATCCAGCGCTTGAAGGACGCGGCCGCCGCGCCCTGAATCCGCGGCGCCGAATCAGGTGCCCGCGTGCGCCGCGAGCAGGAACGCCAGCCGCTTCTTCGCCGCGTCGCTCATCGCGTCGGGCGCCGTCATGATGGCGTGACGGAGCGCGCCGTACGCCTTGCTGCTCTTCGCGTCGGGCAGGGTGCCGGCGAGCTCGGCGAGGGTCCGCTTGGCCAGCGCCACGTTGGACTTCATCGTCGCCACGACCTGCTCGACGGTGACGTCCTCCTCGCCTTCGTGCCAGCAGTCGTAGTCGGTCGCCAGTGCCAGCGTCGCGTACGGCAGCTCCGCCTCGCGCGCGAGCTTCGCCTCCGGCATCCCGGTCATGCCGATGACCGAGACGCCCCAGGTCCGGTACAGCCGGCTCTCGGCGCGCGTGGAGAACTGCGGCCCCTCCATGCACACGTAGGTCCCGCCGCGGTGCACCTTCGACGAGGTCCCGTCGGTCACCTTCGCCGCCGCCGAGGCGAGCGCGTCGGCCATGCGCGCGCAGACCGGATCGGCGAACGACACGTGCGCCGCCACGTCCTCGTCGAAGAAGGTCGAGGCGCGCCGCTTGGTCAGATCGATGAACTGGTCGACCGCGACGAGATCCCCCGGGCGGATCTCCTCCTTCATCGAGCCGACGGCGCTCACCGAGACCAGGTGCGTGGCGCCGGCGATCTTCAGCGCCGCCACGTTCGCCCGGTAGTTGATGGCGTGCGGCGGGATGCGATGCCCGCGCCCGTGCCGCGGCAGGAAGAGCAGCTGCGCATCGCCGAGCCGCCCCTGCACGAGCAGATCGCTCGGCGCGCCGAACGGCGTCTCGATCTTCAGCTCGCGCACGTCGGTGAGCCCATCGAGCTCGTACAGACCGCTTCCTCCGAGCACACCCAGCACGACGCTTCCGACGTTCGCCATTTCGCCACTCCTCGCTCCGTTCAACCAGCCTTCAGTGGCCGAGATGCCACTGCAGCCCGACCTTCACGCCCAGCACCAACCCGATGGCGACCAGCGCCCAGCCGATCCCGCGCACCACCTTGTCGAGGGTGCGCGGCCCCATCTTCTCGCGAAACCGCTGGAGCAGCGCGGTGAAGAGGGTGAACCAGCTGAGGATCCCGCTCATCGCGACGAGGCCGAAGAAGGGGGCATCGACGGCGCTCTCCTGCACCCGCATCGCGCCGTGGATGACGGTGACCACCGCGCTCCAGGTGACGAGCAGGGTCGGGTTGACCATGGTGACCGCCAGCCCGAGGACGAAGGGGCCGCCGCGACGCCCGCGCTTCCGGTCCTTCTTCTCCTCGTCGTTCCCGGCCGGCTTGCTCTTGCGGAGCGCGAAGTACAGGCCGAGCGCCACCAGGATGACTGCGCCGAGCACCCGCGACACCGGCAGCAGCCAGGGGAAGCGCGCCAGCGCCGCGGTCATCCCGAGGAAGGCGAGCCCCGCGTAGACCCCCTCGGCGATGGCGGCGCCGGCAGCCAGCGCGAGCCCTTCACGCGCGCGCCCGCCCAGACCGCGCTCGACGACGAGCACCGCGACCGGCCCCGCGATGGGGATCGATCCGATGAACCCGCAGAGGAGCCCGAGGACGAGCGCTAGGACCACCTACTTGCGCAGGTAGTCGCGGCCGGCGCGCTCGAGGAACTCCTCGTAGCTGCCGTTGAAGTCGTCGATCTTGGTGTACGCGCCGTCGTCATCTTTCGCGGGCTGCAGCTCGATGACCCGGGTGGCCAGCTCGCTGACGAAGTGCCGGTCGTGGCTGACGACGATGATCGTCCCCTTGAAGAGCTTCAGCCCGTCGAGCAGCCCCTCGATCGACTCGATGTCGAGGTGGTTGGTCGGCTCGTCGAGCACGAGCACGTTGTGCTGCAGGAGCAGCAGCTTGGACAGGAGCAGGCGCGCGCACTCGCCGCCGGACAGAGCCTCGACCGGCTTGAGCGCCGCCTCGCCGCTGAAGAGCAGGCGGCCGAGGATGCCGCGGATGTGCTCCTGCGTGGCCAGCTTGTTGAAGCCATAGAGCCACTGGAAGGCGTTGCTGCCGGCCGACGCGTGGCCGAGCGCCTCGTGGTGATCCTGGGCGAAATAGCCGACCGACACGTCGTGCCCCCAGCGGATCTCGCCGGCGTCCGGGGCCACGATGTCCTTCTTCGTGTCCTCGTCGATGTTGGGGTAGGCGCCGACCATCAGCTTGAGCAGGGTCGACTTGCCGATGCCGTTCGGACCGATGACCGCGATGCGCTCGCCGCGGTTGATGTTGACGTTCAGGTCCTTGAAGATCCGCTTCACGCCGGCGGCGCCGACCTTGCGCCCCTTGGCGTCCTTGGTGGCCTCGACGTTGAAGGACTTGTTCACCTTCTCGATGCGCAGCACGTCGCGCCCCGAGGGCTTCTCGAACTCGAAGCGGACGAAGGGGCGAACGAGGCTGGTGCGCTTGGTGCCGCGCGACTGGATGTCGTCCTTCAGCTTCTCGATCTGTTTCACCCGCGACTGCGCCTGGCTCGACTTCGAGGCGTGGGCGCCGAAGCGCTGCACGAAGCCCTGGAGCTCGCCGATCTTCTTCTTGGTGGCGGCGTTCTTGGCGTCGTCGCGCTGCTTGTTCTCGTACTTCGCCTCGACGAAGTCGGTGTAGCCGCCCGAGTACTCGGTGATCGTCTGGTAGTCGACGTCGGCGATCGAGGTCGCGACCGCGTTCAAGAAGTGACGATCGTGCGAGATGAGCACCAGCGTCCCCTTGAACTCGTTCGTCAGGAAGGTCTCGAGCCAGCGGATCGAGTCGAGGTCGAGATGGTTCGTCGGCTCGTCGAGGAGCAGAACGTCCGGTTTGCCGAAGAGCACCTGGGCGATGAGGACGCGCAGCTTGTACCCGGCGGGCAGGCTGCTCATCTTGTCGCCGTGCTTGTCGGACGGGATGCCGAGGCCTTCGAGCAGCGCGGCGGCCTCGCTCTCGGCCATGTAGCCGTCCTCCTCGGCGATGGTCCCTTCGAGCTCGCCCAGGCGGACACCGATCTCGTCGGTGATCTCGCCTTCGAGGAGCTTCTCCTTCTCGTGGAGAGCCTCCCACAGGGCCTTGTTGCCCATCATGACCGCGTCGAGGATGCGCTCGTCGTCGTACTCGAAGTGGTTCTGCTTGAGCACGCCGAGGCGCATGCCGCCCGGGATGGAGATGCCGCCGGTGTCCGATTCCTCGGTGCCGGAGAGCATCTTGATGAGGGTCGACTTCCCGGCGCCGTTGGCCCCGGTGAGGCCGTAGCGCTTTCCAGGATCGAACTGCATCGAGACGTTCTCGAAGAGGATCTTGGGACCGAAGCGTTTGGTGAGGTTTTCGAGCAGGATCACGGCGACGCCCGCTTAGCACGAAGCGCATGATTTCGCCCCCCACACATTGGGGTGGCAGCGCTAGAGGTGCCGGGGGATGATGGCCGCCGCGTGAATCCGTCGTCTCTCGCGCCCGGCACGCTGCTGGCCAGCCGGTATCGCATCGAGCGCGAGCTGGGACGCGGCGCCATGGGCGCGGTCTACGTGGTCACCCACGTGAACACGGGGGCCACGCTGGCGCTCAAGGTGATGCTCAACTCGGCGTTCCTCGAGCAGGATCGCGCCGAGCGCTTCCGTCGCGAGGCGCGCGCCTCGTCGCTGGTGCGCAGCGACCACGTGGTGCGGGTCACCGACGCCGACACCGCGCCGGAGCTCGGCGGCGCGCCGTTCCTGGTGATGGATCTGCTCGAAGGGGAGAACCTCGAGGAGCGGATCCAGCGCGGCGGGCCGTTGCCGCCGGACGAGACGGTGGCGGTGCTGCGCGACGTGGCGCGCGCCCTCGACCGCGCCCACGAGGCGGGGGTGGTGCACCGCGATCTCAAGCCGGAGAACGTGTTCCTCGAGCGGCGCGACGACGGCACCAGCATGGTGAAGCTGCTCGATTTCGGCATCTCCAAGATCCTCCGCGACGACTCACTCGCCAGCTCCACCGGCGGCTTGATCCTGGGGACGCCGCTGTACATGGCGCCCGAGCAGGTGCGCACCGGGACTCCGGTGGGGCCGGGGACCGACATCTGGGCCATCGGGTTGCTCGCCGTCGAGATGCTCACCGGCCAGAGCTACTGGCAGGCGGGGTCGGCCTTCGACCTGTTGATGGCCATCGTCGCGCCGGCGCGTCGCCCGCCGTCGGAGCGCTGGCCGCAGCTCGGGGCGAGCTTCGACGCCTGGTTCCTCCGCAGCTGCGCGGCGGTCCCGGAGCACCGCTGGCCGCGGGCAGGGGAGCAGGTGAAGGCGCTGGCCGACGCGCTGATGATCGACCGGACGCGCCCCTTGCCGCGGAGCCTTCCGTCGCTGGGGGATCTGTCGGACTCGACGGTCGACGAGGAGGGGGCCACCGCCGCGTGGGACGCGCTGTCGGAGTCGGCGGCCGGGTCGGTGCTGGAGGCGCAGCCCCTGCGGCAGTCGGCCAGCGGCGGTGTGGTGGTGGTGCCGCATGCCCGTGCCGTGTCGGTGGCGGACGCGGAGCTCGCGCCGGCCGCGGCGCAGCAGGCGCAGCGAGCGCGGCGGCGGCTGGTGATCGCGGGCTTCGCTCTGCTGGTACCGGCGCTGGCGGCGCTGTTCGCGGTGCGCGCGTGGCAAGCGGGGGGGGCGAAGCCGAAGCCGTCGACGTTGGCGCCATCGGTTTCGGAGTCGGTGAGCACCGCGCCGGAGCCGGTGGCCTCGGTCGTGGCGCCCCCGCTGCGCGACGCGCCGAGCCTGGCATCCGCGGAGGTTCCGGCGGCTCCGCTCACGGTGCCGGTCGAGACGGCCGCGCCGCCGGTGCCGACGCCCGTCGTCGCGCCGTCACCGTCACCAGTGCCGCGCCCCGTGCATGGACGCCCTGGGGGCGACCGTCTCACGGACAAGCCCACGGACCATCCCGTCGTCGCTCCGCCTCCCGCTTCCGCTTCGCCGCCTCGCGACCTCTTCGACACGCCCAACTAGAGTGCTCTCCCCACGATGACGCGCTGGACGCTCCTTCTTCTTCTCTCGCCCGCGGCGCTGGCATTCGGCTCGCCGGCCTTCGCTGACGAGCCGGTCAGCGCCCCCGATCGCGCCCTCGCACGCTCGCTCTTCGAGCAGGCGCGCGCCCTGGCGCACGACGGAAAGTTCGCCGACGCCTGCCCGAAGTTCGAGGAGAGCGCGCGGCTCGCGCCCGGGATCGGCACCTCGTTCAACCTGGGCGACTGCCTCGAGCACACCGGGCGGCTGGCGAGCGCCTGGGCGGCCTTCACCGATGCGGCCGATCAAGCGCGCCGGGCCGGGCAGCAGGAGCGCGAGACCGCCGCTCGCAATCGCGCCGCTCTTCTCGAGCCGAAGATGCCGCGGGTCGAGCTGTCCGCCGCGCCGCCGTTGCCCGAGGGCTTCACCGTGGCGCTCGATGGCCACGTCCTCGGCGCCGCGGTCCTCCACGCGCCGCTCCCCATCGACGCCGGCGAGCACACGGTGCGGGCCAGCGCGCCCGGCAAGGTCACCCGCGACGTGCCGGTGCGCATCGCCGCCGCGCCGCGGGTCGAGCGCATCGAGATCGCTCCGCTGGACGACGAGCCGGTCCCCGCCGAGCCGACGACGACGATCGTGACGACCTCTGCGAGCTCGAACGATTCGTCGCGCGCCTCGGGATGGGGATGGCAGAAGACGAGCGCCGTCGCCGCCGGTGGCCTCGCCTTGATCGGCCTGGGCGTCGGGAGCTACTTCGCCGTCCACGCCCACAGCCAGTGGTCCGACGCGCAGGCCTCGTGCGCGGGCGCTGTCTGCTCTCCCGCGGGGTACAGCGGCTGGCAAGACGCGCGCTCGAGCGCCACCGTCAGCACCGCGCTCTTCATCACCGGCGGCGCGCTCGCCGTGGGGGGAATCGTCCTGTGGATCGCGGCTCCGTCGTCGAGCGGCTCCGGCGAGGCAACTCCTCGCCCACCTCGTCAGGCGAAGAACGAGGTGCGCCCGTGACCCGCGCCTTCAAGCGCGGCGGGGGCTGGCTGCTCGTCGGCGTGCTTCTGCCGAGCACCTTGCTGGCCGCCTGCGACGGCATCCTCGGCATCCCCTCGGACATCACCGAAGGTGACCTCGACGCCTCCGGCGACGCCCCGCTGTCCGACGTCACCGCCCGCGCCGACGCCGCGGACGGTCAGGGGCTCGACGGAGCCGTCGCCGACGGCGGCAGCCGGATGGACGCGAGCGGCGATTCCGCCCCTGCCGACAGCGGACCGGCCGACGCCGGGGCCGGCTGCGATCCGCTCTCCCAGTTCGGGACCGCGGTGCCCATCACCGAGCTCAATGCCGGGGTTCCGCAGGGCTCGATCCGGCTCAACGACGACGAGACCGTCGCCTTCTTCACGCGCGCCCCGAACAACCAGAGCACCTACGATCTGTACACGGCCACCAAGGCGAACGGCGTCTTCGGCGCACCCGTGCCCATCCCCGGCGCGGTCAACACCACGGACAACGAGTACTCGCCGAACGTCTCTGCCGACATGCTGAGCATCATCTTCGAGCGGCAGATCAGCTCGGTCAGCCACCTCTACTATGCGAGCCGCGCCAACCCGACGGCGGCGTTCGGCGCGGGGGTCTACCTCCAGGGCATCTCGATGGGCTCGTCCTACACGGCGCAGCCCTTCGCGCGCGGCGACCTGTCGACGGTCACCTACGTCCAGGCGACCAACCAGAACACCATCGAGATCGATCTGGCGACGTCGCCGAACGGCCCCGCCGGGACGTTCGCGTCCTCCACTCTCCTGCCCTCGGCGGCGACGTTCACCCTGGGAAAAGGGGCCCCGGCGCTCTCGGCCGACGGCCAGTGGCTCTACTATTCGGACGACGCTCCGCAGGGAGAGGCGGCCAACCTCGACATGTACGTGGTGTCGATCCACGGAGGTACGCCAACGCCGCTGAGGTCGCTCAACACCTTACAGACCGAGAGCGTCGGCTGGATCTCCGCCGACTCCTGCCGGCTTTACTTTGATCAAGATTACGCCAACGACACGACCGGCATGCACGGGTTCTACGTCGCGTCGCGCACGAAACCCTGAGCGGCTCATGTATCCTCCGGCGGAGTGCGCGACCCGTACGCCTTCACCAGTGGGTTGCTCGATCTGCCGACGATCGAGGACCCGGCGGAACGACGCGCCGTTTTTCGGCAGTCGATGGCGACCCTCGCGCGCACGACGGCCGACGGTCCGAAGCCGCTCGACGGTCTGCACCCCGATGCGCTCATCCGCGGGGTGAAGACCGCCCTCGGTTCGGGGATGATCGACGATCTCGATTTCCTCGCGCCCGGGCCGGCAGGCGCCGCGCTCTTCGAGCTGGCCGCGGCGCTGCCCGTGGGACCGGAGCAGCGCGAGCTCGGTCGTCGCGTGCTCGAGCGGCTCCTGGCGGCGAACGCCGAGGCCTTCGCGGTGATCGCCACGCGCATGGCGCTGGCGGCGAGCAAGGCGCTGGCCGGTCCCGCCGTGCGCGCGCGCGTCGCGCTGGTCGTGGAGATGCCGATCGGCGGGGGGGTGAACGACGGCGCGCTGGCGCTGGCGATCGCCTCGCGCCGCGAGCTGTCGCGCGAGTGGATCGTGTCG
>JAMFST010000896.1 GCA_026225435.1 Labilithrix luteola | reverse complement strand
CGCCACCCTCGCCCGCCAGGACAGCCCGACGAGAGCGGCCGAGATCCTCATCGACGCCACCGCACGGCACCACGACCCGCGGCTTCTGCACCGCCACGCGCGGCACGAGCATGGACATCGGCACGTCGACCACGAGGAAGCCGGCGGCACGCAGCGCCTGCGCCACCCCCTCGGCCTCGGCCGACGGATCCCCGATGAAGACGGCGAGCGGTTCCCCCATCACGTTCGCACGATCGCTCAGCCGCGCTTGCCGAAGAGCAGACGGCCGATGGCGTCACCGACCCGTGGCAGGATCTGCGCGGACCACACCAGGAGAAAGATGAAGGCGACCAGCCCGAGCTCGCCCCGCGTCATGCCGAACATCATCGACTCTGTCTTTTACCACGGCCGGGGGCGGACTAGACGGGCGGCCATGGCGCTTCGTCCGAACGGTTCCTCAGCCTCCCTCCTGGCCCTGGCTTTCCTCGCCGCTTGCGGGGGGGAGCCCACGCCCGTCCTCGGGCCGACCACGAGCGCCCCGGAGACCGTCGTGCCCCCGCCCGATCCCAAGCCCGATGCCGCCTTCATGTACTCCCGCGCCTTCGCCGACCACCGGGACCGCGTCATCGCCGAGTGGCTCGCCGCGGAGCCGTCCACCGGCCGGGCGCTCGGCTTCCACGAGTACGACGGCAAGGTCGAGGACGTCTCCGCGGCGGCGCTCGACGCCCGGGTCGAGCAACTGAAGAAGACGCGGACCGAGCTCGAGAGCTTCGACCCGAAGAACCTCTCCGACGACGACGCGCTCGACCTGAAGCTCTTGAAGCAGCAGATCGACTTCACGCTCTTCGGCTTCACGGAGCGCGACCAGGTGCACAAGATCCCGCAGTTCTACGAGTCGCTCTTCAACGTCTCGAACTACGTCGAGCGCGAGTACGCGCCGGTCGCCGAGCGCGGAGCGAAGCTGGTGGAGCACGAGGAGGCGGCCCTCGGCCAGGTGCCGCACGTCTTCGAGAACCTCAAGCTCCCGCTCTCCAGGCCGATCGCCGAGATCACCGCCAAGAACTACGCCGGCTTCGCCAGCTACCTGCGCGGCGACGTCGCCAAGATGTTCGCCGGCGTCGGCGACGACGCGATGAAGGCGCGCTTCGCCAAGGCGAACGCCGCGCTCGCCAAGGAGGCCGACCGCCTCGCCGCCTTCCTCAAGAAGGCCGTCGCCACCGGCGACCAGAGCCACGTCCTCGGCAAGGAGAGGTACCTGAAGCTCCTCAAGGCGCAGGAGGGGCTCGAGATCTCCCTCGAGGAGTTCAAGAAGATGGGCGCCGACAACCTCGCGCTCAACAAGGCGGCCTACGAGGAGCTCTTGCCGAAGGTGAAGATCACTCGCCCGGCCGCGAAGGATCTGCTCGAGACCGGGCGGCAGATCGCCAAGCAGGCGCGCCAGTTCATCGTCGACAAGGGGGTCGTGGCCCTCGCCACCCAGGACGACGCCGAGGTGCGCGAGACGCCGCCCTACTCGCGCTGGAACTCCGCCTCCATCGAGATGAGCGGCCCCTTCGACAAGACGCCGAACGCGTTTTACTACGTGACGCTGCCGGATCCGAAGTGGTCGAAGAAGGAGCAGGAGGGCTACGTCAGCACCTACGGCACGCTGTGGTCGACGACCGTGCACGAGGTCTACCCTGGGCACTTCGTGCAGCTGCGCTGGGTCGATCGCGCGCCGTCGAAGATCCAGAAGATGGTGTCGAGCTACTCCTTCGTGGAGGGCTGGGCGCACTACACCGAGCAGATGATGATGGAGCAGGGCTTCATCCCCACCCTCCCCGCGGCGACCAAGAACGGCACCGTCGACCCGCACGTCGCCGGCGTGGACACCAACGCCATCCACATCGGGCAGCTGTCCGACGCGCTGCTGCGCAACTGCCGCTACATGGCCTCCATCGGGATGCACACCGAGGGGATGACCGTCGCGCAGGCCAAGGACATGTTCATCAAGCAGTGCCACATCGAGCCGAAGGAGGCCGAGGAGCAGGCGGTGCGCGGCACCTTCGATCCGGGCTACTTCGCTTACACGCTGGGCAAGCTGCAGATCCTCAAGCTGCGCGACGAGGCGAAGGAGAAGATGGGGGACAAGTTCACCATCGAGCGCTTCCACGACGCGCTGCTCTCGCACGGGTCGCCGCCGGTGGCGCTCATCCACGAGCGCGTGCTCAAGGACCTGGCCGCGCTCAAGTGAGCACGTGAGCCGCCCATGACCGACGTGACGATCGATCCGCGCCTGCAGGCCTTCGAGGCGGCGCACGCGGAGCTCGACGAGGTACGCATCGCGCTCGAGGCGCGGCTACGCGACGCGCTCGTGGGGGGCAGCGCGAAGATCCACGAGGTCGGCTCGCGCATCAAGCAGCGCGACAGCCTGTCGTACAAGCTGTCGCGCCCGGAGCGGACGTACCGCTCGCTGTGGGACGTGACCGATCTGGTGGCGCTGCGGGTGACGACCTACTTCGAGGACTCCATCGCCGAGGTGGCGCGGGTGGTGGAGAACACCTTCGTCGTCGACCTGTCCGCCTCGCGCGACCGGCTGCGGGCGATCGACCCGGCCACCTTCGGCTACCGCTCGCTGCATTACGTGGCGTTCATCCCGCCCGAGCTGCGCGGGAGCTTGCCGCCAGAGGCGCGCGTCGAGCTGCAGATCCGCACCGTGCTGCAGCACGCCTGGGCGGAGGTGGAGCACGACCTCGGCTACAAGGGGCCGGAGACCGTGCCGGCGCAGATCCGCCGGCGCTTCAGCCGCGTCGCCAGCTTGCTCGAGGTGGCCGACGAGGAGTTCGTGGCGCTGCGCCGGGCGACCGAGGAGTACGCCCGCACGGTGGCCGAAGGGGCGACGCGCGCCGACGCGCTTGCGCTCGATCCGCTGGCCATCGAGCGGCTGGCGCGTGGCGAGGCGGTGGCCGCTCTCGACGGCGAGGTCGGCGCGCTGCTCGAGCGGCCGCTGCGCGAGGAGGTCTTCTTCCCCGACTACCTGGCGAAGATGCTGCGCCTGGCCGGGCTGTCGACCAGCACGGAGCTCGAGCGCCACCTCGCCTCGTCGCGCGAGCTTGCCCTGGCGCTGGTGCAGCCGTACTTCGCCTTCGCCGACGCCGAGTGGAGCCTGTCGTGGATCCTCTCGCGCGGGGTGCCACGCGGCTACGGCCTGTTCTTCCTCGCGCACGCGGCGCTGCTGCGCAGCGAAGCGCTCTCGCTCGGCCGGGTGGCGCGGCTGACGCGCTTCTACCGCGAGCTCGATTTCCCCGATGACGAAGCGAGTGCGCTGCGGGTGGCCAGCGGTCTGTACGACGCCATGCGCGCCGCGGGTCTCGAGGCGATGCTCGCCAGCTGACGCGCTACGAGGCCAGCTCGGCGAGCTGCTCGGCGGAGAGCTCCCCGTCGTCCTCGGTGCGACCGGCGAGGAGCGTGACGGCGCCGTCCGCGGCACGAATGACGAGCCGCCCCTGCCACACCGCAGCTTCCCCCGGCTGCAGCGCCTTCATCGTCACGCTGGCGCGCGCGGCGCCGACCACGGAGATCTCGCGATCGCCGACGAAGGTGTAGGCGCCCGGCCAGGGGGCGGCGGCGCGGATCAAGCGGAGCACCTCGTCGACGGGGCGCGTCCAGTCGATCTCGAGCTCGGCGTCGGTCGGCTCGGGGGCGAGCGTCGCGACGGCGTCGTCTTGCGGCAGATCCGGCGGCAGCGCCCCCGCGGCGAAGGCGCGGGTCGTCTCGCGGAGCAGCGCTAGCGACGGGCGATCGAGCGCCTTCGCGAGGCGGAACGCCGACCAACCGGGATCGACCGCCAGCTCGCGCCGCGCCAGGATCGCGCCGGTGTCGTACTCGTCGGCCAGCCGGTGCGCGGTGACGCCGGCGACCGCGTCGCCGTGGAGGATTGTCCAGAAGTACGGATCGGGCCCGCGGTGCCGCGGCAGGAGCGAGGGGTGCACCCCGAAGGCCCCGAGCGGGGCGACGGTCAGCAGCCGCGGCGTGAGCTTCGTCGTCCAGAACCAGCTCACCAGCAGGTCCGGCGCCGCCTCCTTCACCGCGCGCACCACCGCGGGATCGTCCACCTTGGGCACGACGCGCACCCGCTCCTCGCCGATCAGCCGGCGCAGGCGCCGCTCTCCCGGGGAGCGGCGGCGACTCAGGCCGGCGAAGACGATCTCGTGCCCATCGCGCGCGAGGAGGTAGCCGGCGAGCGGGAGGCCGAAGAAGGCGATGCGCATGGGGGCCGTGGGCGAGCGGGGGCGCTCAGCGGTAGATGTACACGTGCCCCGTGCTGCCGACCGCCAGCGTGGGCAGCGCGATCGCGGTCGCGAGCAGCGCGAAAGAACGAAGAAGAAGGCGCCGGTTGCTCACGGCGTGGGCGAGACGATCAGGTAGACGCTACCGCCCGACGCCGTCGGAGCGGCGGCGCCCACCGGTGCACCGACGGCGAGGAGGTCGCTCCCTCCGAGGGTGGTGTACGCGAGCGACGAGCCGAACGAAGCGTCCTTCCGTACCTCCACGTGCACGTGCGTCGTGTCGGCCGCGGCGTACACGGCCACGAATCCGCTGCCGCCGATGGCGAGCTGGTCGCCGAGCATCGCGACGCTCCGCCCGAAGGCCAGCGAGGTCGGCGCGAGCGACAGCGACGGCGCGGCGACGGGCGTGACCTGCGTGCCCCAGCCGCCCGGTGGCATGGATGCACCGACCAGGTAGGCAGCTCCAGCGTCAGGCGCCCCGAGAAGCAAGGGCGAGCCAGCCGGAGACACCGCCACCGCTTGCCCGAGCGCGCTGTTCGCTCCCGACGTGACCGGCGCGCCGGCATTCCTCGCGATGGGCACCTTCACCCCGCTCTCGAGGAGGGCATAGGCGGTGCCGTCGCCGGCGGCCCCCGTGGGAGCTCCGATGATGATCCCGCCACCGGGCTGTGGGGCGAGGCTCGCGCCGAAGAGATCAGCGCCGGTGCCCACGCCAACGCTGCCGCCGCCGCCAGACGGGCGTGCCCAGGTGTTGGCGGTATAGACGTAGACGATTCCCGATGCCCCTCCGAGGCCTCCCGGCGCTCCGACGTAGAGATCTCCGGTCACCGCATCGAAGGCCACCGACGAGCCGAATTCGAAGGCGGCCGGAGGGGCGTCGATCGTGATGGGGGCCGCCATGAGAGCGCCGCTCAGGATATCGATCGACTCGATGACGACGGTGCCGCCGGTGATCGTCGGCGCCCCGACGGCCAGAGGGTAGGTGGTGGAGCCCACGGGACTACCGAAGGCAACCGAGGTACCGAAGGAGACCGCGCTGGTCCCGGCGTCCGGCGCGTGGAGCGATGGCACAGGGGTGGCGCTCGGCGTGCCATCCGTGACCTTCACGAGGTACATGGTCACGGAGCCGGCAGCCGTCTGCGAACCGGGCGCGCCGACCGCGAGCACCGGTTGATTGCTGGCGAAGGCGATGGACGTCCCGAAATTCGTGGTGCTGGCCGGTGCGCTGATGAGCTCCGCCAGATCCGGAGCGGCATCGGCGTCATTGCTCGCGTCGAGACCGACGCCCCCGTCCGACGAAGGGGGTGCGCCGTCCGCCCCACCGTCGCTCGACGAGCCCCCATCGCTGCCGCTGCTGCCGTCGGCGTGGCCGACCGATCCGTCGTTCGCGCCGCTCGCGTCGCTGGTTGCCCCGCCGCCATCGCGAGCAGCGTCGCGGCCGCGGCGAAGGTGGCGACGCGTCGCGAGCCGCTCATCAGAACGTACCTCGAAGCAACACGCCGCCCATGCCGGGCGAGACGCTGGGCACGAGGCTCAGGGACGCGCCGGCCGCGTCGGCGGGTCTGTCCTTCGGCGCGGTGAGGAAGAGCGTGACGCCGCCAGCGATGCCCGCGGCACCGGCGATGACGCCGATGGTGGAGACCACCGCCTGGTGCTCGGCGATGGAGTGCTCGCTCACCGCCCCCTGGTGATCGAGGCAGCTCTGCTTCGACAGGCAGTCGTTGTTGGCGTTGTTCGAGCTGGTGTTGGCGAAGCTCCCGAAGATGAGCCCCGTGACCACGAAGGCCACGCCGGTCGCGCCGACGGCGATCCCCGCGGTGCGACGACCCGAGCCCGGCGAGCCGCCGGTGGAAGCCGCGTCGCTGGTCGCGCCGGAGTCCGGGGTGACGACGGGCGCCACCGGAGCGACCGGATGCGCGCCCGGCCGGGTGAAGAGCACCGCCTCGCGCCGCCCGTGCTCCCCTTCGCGCACGATCAGGTGATGGGTCACCGACGGAGCCCCCTCCGTCTCGAAGCGCAGATCGTACTCACCGGGGTCGACCGCGAGCGCCTCGCCGCCGAGCCGGTCGGCGATCTTGGTCCCGTCGATGAAGACCGCGACCGCGCTGAGATCCGCGCCGCTGTCGTCCTTGGCCTCGATGACCAGCGAGGGCTGCACGCGATCGAGCTCGTCGAGCCGCTGCACGCAGTCGGTCTTCACCAGGGGCGGGCAGCTCGCCGACACGCACGTCTTGAGCGCCGCGCGCGAGGCGGTGAACTTGCCCGCCACGCGCAGCGACTGGGCCTGGGTATCGGCAGCGATGCACTGCGCCTTCGAAGGCGACGCGACGGAGGGATCCGCCCGCCCGGTCCCGGCGGCCGTGAGGGCCACCAGTGCCACGCCGAATCCTGCAAGCAGCGCGATGGGCGCACCCGTCATGTACATTCCGCCTTGAAGGTCTTGATGCCGTTCACGTAGTCGTAAGGGACCGTACAATCGACCTTGGGCTTGCTCACCGGGCGCGGCGCCCCACCCGCAGGCCTCGCTGGCGAACGGGGAGCAACCGGCGGCGCCTTGCCGGCATCGGCGGTCACCGGCGCGGTCAGCGCGGACGGAGCCAGCGCGGGCGCGAGCGCGCTCGACGAGGGGAGCGGCGCCGGCGACGCGCCGTCTCCGACGATGGCCGACGAGCCGCTGGCGAGAGCCGTCGCCCCCTTGCCGGGCGCGTCCCCCGGAGCACGCAGGAAGAAGACCGCGCCGACGGCGACGACGGCCAGCAGTGGCACGAGCGCCAGCGCGACGACCGGCCCGGTGCGGCGGCGCGGCAGCCCCGGCGTGCTCGAAACCTCGATGCGGCTGGAGAGCGCGCTCTGGGTGCCGTGCCCGGAATGCGGCACACTCAATCGCGGCGCGCTGGTGGCCGCCATCGGCCCGCTCTCGTAGACCGGCAAGGGCCCGCTGAGCCGCGGCGTCGCGCGCGGGTCCCAGGCGGGGAGCGTCCGCGAGCTGCCGGCGAGCCCTGGGGCGATGTCCCCCTGGGTGAAGGCGGCGAGCTCCTCGCTGGTCGCCAGGCCGCCGGAGAAGCTCATGGCCACACCGCCGAGCGCGTCCTGCATGGCGAGCGCGGTGGGGAAGCGGTCCTCGCGGCGGAAGGCGAGCGCGCAGTCGATCACCTGCGCCAGCTCCGGCTCGATCGTCGGCATGAGCACGCGCATCGGCCGCGCGGGTTGCGTGGCCGCGTGGACCAGCAGCTGGTGAGCGTTGTCACCGAGGTGGACGATCTCCCCCGAGAGCATGGCGAAGAGCGTCGCCCCCGCCGCCCAGACGTCGGTGCGCTCGTCGATCTCGTTCCCCTTGGCCATCGCCTGCTCGGGCGCCATGTACGCCGGTGTGCCCAGGACCACGCCGGTGCCCGTCCCCGTGCCGTTCGTTTGCAAGGCGTCGCGCGCGCGGGCGATGCCGAAGTCGAGCACCTTCACCGTGCCGTCGCGGGTGACGAAGACGTTCGCCGGCTTGACGTCGCGGTGGACGATCCCCTTGTCGTGGGCGGCGACGAGCACGTCGAGGAGGCGCAGCGCGATGAGCATCGCCAGGCGAGGCGGGAGGCGCTGGCCGTGGGCATCGAGCAGGTCCTCGACGCTCGCCCCGTGCAGGCGCTCCATGACGAGGAAGGCGGCGCCGTCCTCGGCCACGTCGTCGTCCACCACCAGCACCGCGCCCGAGTGCTTCACCGAGTTGGCGGCGTACCCCTCGCGGAGAAACCGCGTGCGCAGGTCGGCGGAGAGCGACAGCTCCGGGTGGAGCAGCTTGATGGCGAACTCCGCCTGGTTGCGGTGGGTCGCCGCGTAGACCACCGCCATGCCGCCCATGCCGAGCACCGCGTCGAGGCGGTACTTGCCCCTCAGGGTCGCCCCGACGCGCTGCAGGGCACGTCGTTGAAGATCGGTCTCGTCGCTCATGCCAAGGCCGCACTCTTCCTGCGGTTCTCCAGCTTACGCGACGGCTGAGCCGGTCACCAGATCGCAGCCGACGACCTACCTCCCAGGATGTGGGCGCGCGGCCCACCTCCGGCTGGTCGCTTGCCGCTTACTGAGCGGCCTTCACGTCGAGTGGGGACGCCTCGTCGCCGAGCTGACGCAGGAGCGCCGTGCGCGCCGCGTGCTCGACGAGCGTCCACAGCTGCGCGCGGTCGGTCGAGCGACCGAGGAAGCCGATGGGGATCTTGAAGCCCCCCTTGTCGCGCCGCCCGCCACCGTAGGCGCGGCCGCGATCGTCGTAGCCGAAGGCCGACTCGAGCCAGGCGGCCGGATCGACGCTGGGCGAGTGGGTGCGCAGCGAGCCTTCGATGAAGCGCTCGCCGACCACGCCGTAGACGACGCAGGTGTCGATGTCCTCGCGACGGACGAGGAAGTCGGCCGCCTGGGCGATGGTGTCGCGGTCCGCCTCGCTGACGAAGCCGACGCCGGCCATGGCGAAGTTGCGGCGCACGACCAGCGACGAGAGCGCGCGGGCGATGATGTCCATCGCGCTGGGCGCGATGAGGCGGCGACTGAGATCGGCGAGGAGATCGCGATCGCAGATCTCGGCGATCTGCGCGGCGGCGCGGAAGTCGCCGGCGCGGGCGAGCATGAAGTCGTCGGTGTCGGTCGACAGGCCGTGCATCAGCGCCGTCGCGACGCGGCGGTCGTCCTCGATCTCCGGATCGAGCGGCGCCAGCTCCTGCAGGTACTCGACGAAGATCGTCGAGGTCGCGCCCACGTCACCGCGAAGATCGACGAAGCGCGCCTTGGGCGGCACCGGCGCGCGATGGTGATCGACGATGGTGAGCACCTCGAGCCCCTCGGCGTCGGCGAGATCGGGATCGAGATCGTGCGCGTCGACGAAGCCGAGCAGATCGACGTGCCCCGCCTCCCGCACGCTCTTCATCTTCTTCAGATCGACGCCCAGGAGCTTCACCAGCGCGCGGTTCTCGCGGTGGGAGAGCTCGTGGCAGTAGCCGATGGTCGTCTTGGCGACGCCGAGGCGGTGGCAGATATGCGCCTGGGCGAGCGCGCTGGCGATGCCGTCCGGATCCGGATGACCTCGCAGGGCAATGAGCAGGTGCTTGCCCTTGGCCGACTCGATCGCCTCGGAAAACGCACGCGCGCGCTCGACCGGAGCGTTTGCGGGAAGAGGAAGCCGCCGAACTGGGTCTGACATCACGGGAGATTGTGACTCCGTTCGACCAACAACGTCGAGTCCATCGTCAGTGTGCCCCCTGAAGCGAGCTCTTCCGTAACGTATCATTCGGGGTCGCGAGAATTCATGGATGTGCCGGAGCTCACACTATAAACGGTCCGCATGAGACGGCTAGCCACGTGGCAACGGCTGGTGCGGGCCGCCTTCCTGCCGCTTCTTCTGGGGCTACCCTCGCTCTTCTTCGTCGCGGACGCCACCCGGCGCGCGTCGCTGACCTCTCTCG
>JAMFST010000895.1 GCA_026225435.1 Labilithrix luteola | reverse complement strand
GATCTCGCGGCCGAGGCGGGCTCGCTGCACCTGATCATGAGCATCAGCGCGGCAATCGGCGATCTGGACATGAAGACGCGTGCGTTTGCCGAGGCCGCGCGCAGCTACGAGGTCGGAGCCGGCGCCGCCGAGAAGCTCGCCGACGGGTACGTGCGCGCGGATCTGCTCGATCGCTGCGGGACCGCCCGCGAGGCGGCGGGCGATCTGCGCGGCGCGGTCGGCGCGTGGACCGCGGCCGCCACCCTGGCGCGCGAGATCCGCCACGACCCGTGCCTCCTCTCGGTGCTCGATCGTCTTCGCCGCGTGGCGAAGACCGCCGGTCGCCGCGAGACGGTGGCCGAATTCGACGCCGAGATCAGCGAGCTACGAGCACAAGGAACGAGGGCGACGACATGACGACGGGAAGCGGCAGTGGTGCGGGCGGCGGTGGCGGCACCGGTTCGGCAGGAATGAGCGCGTCCATGGCGTCGCCTCCGCCCCCGCCGGCTCCGCCGCCCTCTCCGCCGCCGCAGCCGCTCCTCACCAAGGACTCGGGCAACGCCGTCACCAACGCCGCGGCGGACGTCCTCGACAAGGCGGCCCTGCCCTTCCAGAACCTGGCCAACCCGAACGTCAGCGCCTTCGACAAGGCGCAAGGCGTCGTCGGCGCCGTGGCCGGCGTCCCGGGCATGCTCACCAGCTTCCTCGACGACGCCTTCGCGCGCGCCACCAACGGTATCTCCAACGCGCTGCCCGCGTTTCCCGCGGCCACCATCGGCTCGATGGTCGTCGGGATGCCGCACACGCACCAGCATCCGCCGAGCCTCATCCCGCCGGCGCCGCCGATCCCCCTGCCCGCGATCGGCGTCATCATGACCGGCTGCCCCTCGGTGCTCATCAACGGCGTTCCCGCGGCGCGGCTCGGCGATTTCGGGCTCGCGCCGACGTGCGGCGCGTTCACGCCGGTCTTCGAGATCGTCACCGGATCGAGCAAGGTGTTCATCGGCGGGGCGCGGGCGGCGCGAAAGGGGATCGACTTCACCCGCCAGTGCACGCCCGCGCCGCCGTCGGGAGGAGGCGCCGCCGCGGGTGCCATGTCGCGCATCGGCAAGGCCGTCGAGATCGGATCCAACGTCGTGGGGAAGGCCGCTCACGTCGCGCAGACCATGGAGCGCATCGGCGCGGTCAAGCGGGTCCTCACCACGCAGTACGACGCTGCCGTCGCCGCCAACGGCGCGGCGAAGGAGCAGGGTCAGGCCGACGCCGCGGAGGCCGCAGCCAACGCGAAGGCCAAGGCGGACGAGGCGACCGCCGCGCTCCTTTCGGCGGCGATGATGGCCGCCAACGCCGCCATGGATGCGGGCAAGCAGGCCATGGCGGCCTTGATGGGAAAGGATCCCGGCACACCGCCGTGCACCGGCATGATCGTCCGCGGCGTCCAGAACGTGGTCATCGCCGGCTTCCCCATGCCGAGCTGGTCGGCCGTCGCATCGGGCCTGGGCAAGCTGATGGACGCGCTCGCCGACGGAGCTCGAGGCGGCGCGGCGCAAGGGAAGCTCTTCTGCTTCTCGTGCATGTGATGGCGCCCATGCTGCGCGATGCTCGCCTGACACGGAGGATGCAATGACCGCCGGTCGTGTCGCGGTCGGCCACCCGGTCGACGTCGCCAGCGGGCAGTTCTTCACCTTCGCGACGGACCTCGTCGTCGGCGGCGCCGTGCCGCTCGTCGTCGGCCGCTGCTACCGGGCGCCGCTTGAGAGCGAGAACGCCGCCTTCCGCCCAGCACACGATCCCGCGCCCGAGCTCCCCTTCGGTCCCGGCTGGCGCCTCTGCGGCGTCCCCGAGCTGCGCAAGACCGCGAGCGGCTTCATCCTCACCACGATGGACGGCGATCCCATCCCGCTGCGCGAGACGCGGGACGACGAGCTCGCCCAGACGGGCCGGCTGGTCGATCCCGCCGCCAGCGTCGAGCTTCGCCGCATCAACGCCACCGAGGTGCGCGCGTTTCGCTTCGGCGTGAATCGCTACCCACTCGACATGGTGTTCGAGGACCGCGGCTCGCGCGGGTTCCGTGCTCGCAGCTTCGCCCGGACGGCGCAGGCTCGTCTCGACTTCTCCTACGACGACCAGAGCCGCGTCGTCGGCTTCCACCAGACCCGCGAGGGGCGCCATGCGCGGCTCGTGTGGGAAGGCGGGCGTGTCCGCGACCTCGTGCTCGAGGTTCCTCCGGCCATCCCCACGAACGACGCTCTGACCGGCACGAATCAGTACGGGGCCACCGCGAACCGCATCGCGCGGACGGTGCTCTCGTTCGTCTACGATCGCTGGGGCCGCCTCATCGAGACGCGCGACGCCGACGGCGTCGTCTCGCAGTACCGCTTCGACGCCACCGGTCGGATGGACCGCGAGAAGAGCCGCACCGGCTCGGTGTACTCGATGGAGTACGACGGCTTCACCGACTTTCCTAAGTATCCGATCAACTTCCTTGCCGACCTCAACGCGTTCCTCGGCATCGAATCGATCCACGGCACGTACTTGAACGGCGGTGACGGTACCGGCGGACTCGGAACCGGGCCGTCGATTGCCGACATCAACAGTGCAACATTGCTGCCGGGCTCGGCGGACTACGGCCCCGGCGGAAACCCAGACAGCCTGACCGATTACTACATGATCACCACGATGGGCGGAACTGACGTC
>JAMFST010000894.1 GCA_026225435.1 Labilithrix luteola | reverse complement strand
TGGCCATCGCCCCGCCGATCACCAGCGTGTCGATCTGCTGCAGCAGCGACTCGATGACGGCGATCTTGTCGGAGACCTTGGCGCCGCCGAGGACGGCCACGTACGGCTTGTCCGCGCCGGTCACCAGCTTGCCGAGCGCGGCGATCTCCTTCTCGAGGAGGAAGCCGCAGCCGCGGTCGCGGAAGAGCTTGGCCATGCCGTGGACGCTGGCGTGCGCTCGGTGCACCGCACCGAAGGCGTCGTCGACGTAGATCTCGGCGTGCGCCGCCAGCTCGCGGGCGAAGCCCTCGTCGTCCTGCTCCTCTTCCTCGTGGAAGCGGAGGTTCTCGAGCAGACACACCTGCCCGCCGCGAAGATCGTAGATCAGCTTCTTCGCCGCATCGCCGACGCAGTCCTCGGGGAGGACCACGTCGATGCCGAGCAGCTGCGCCAGGCGCGCCGCCACCGGCTCGAGCGACAGCTGCCGGTTGTCCTTGCCCGCCTTCGGCCGCCCCAGGTGGCTCCCCAGGATCACCCGCGCGCCGCGCTCGAGCGCGTGCTTGATCGTCGGCAACGCCTCCTTGATGCGCGAGTCGTCGGTGATGCTCGTCTTCCTCTTGTCGCCGCCTTCACCCGAGCCCTCGTGCTCGAGCGGCACGTTGAAGTCGACGCGGATGAAGAGGCGCTTGTTCTCGATGGGGAGCTCCTTGATGGAGCGGATCCCTTCCAGCGGGTTGGCGGGCATGGGGATCAGAGCTTCGAGGCGACGAGCTCGGCGAGCTCGATCATGCGGTTGGAGAAGCCCCACTCGTTGTCGTACCAGCTGAACACCTTGGCGAAGTTGTCGCCCATCACCTGGGTGATGGTGGCGTCGAAGATGGACGAGCGCGGGTCGCCGATGAAGTCGGTGGAGACCAGCTGGCGGTCCTCGTAGCCGAGGAGCCCCTTGAGCGGACCCTCCTCGGAAGCCTTCTTCATGGCGGCGTGGATCGCCTCCTTCGTGACCGGCTTCTCGGTGATGAACGCCAGGTCGACGAGGCTCGCGTCCATGGTCGGCACGCGCATCGACTGGCCGTCGAACTTCCCCTTGAGCGCGGGGATGACCTCGGCGAGCGCCTTGGCCGCGCCGGTGGAGGACGGGATGATGTTCTGCGCGGCGGCGCGCGCGCGGCGCAGATCCCCCTTGCGGTGGGGGATGTCGAGGACCGCCTGGTCATTCGTGTACGAATGGATGGTGGTCATCAGGCCGTGCTTGAGGCCGAAGTTGTCGAGCAGCACCTTGGCGACCGGCGCGAGACAGTTCGTGGTGCACGAGCCGTTCGACAGGATGTGGTGCTTGGCCGGGTCGTAGTCGTGGCTGTTCACGCCGAGCACGATGGTCGCGTCCTGCCCCTTGGCCGGCGCGCTGATGAGCACCTTCTTGGCGCCGGCGGTCTGGTGGATGGCCGCCTTGTCCCGGTCGGTGAAGAGGCCGGTGCACTCGAGGACGATGTCGACGCCGAGCTCCTTCCACGGCAGCTTGGCCGGGTCCTTCTCGGCGAGGACCTTGATGTTCTTGCCGGCGAGCTCGAAGCCGTCCTCGTGCGCGTGCGCCTCCTGCTTGGCGCGGCGGTGGACGGTGTCGAAGTTGTACAGATGCGCGAGCGTCTTCGCGTCGGTCAGATCGTTGATGGCGACGAGCTCGATGCTGGACGTGTGGCGCTCGTTCATCGCGCGCACGATGCAGCGACCGATACGGCCGAAACCGTTGATGGCGACCTTGACGGACATGAGGCGTTCCTCCGGAAAATGGGGCCCTCCGTCTACCGGAGGCGGCGGGGGCCGGCAAGCAGTGGCAGCTGCCGCCCTGCGTTGAAGCACTCTGGTGCTAGTTTTCCCCTCGTGCCGTCTGACCTCCGGGTGCCCGAAGTGGAGGTCCTGACGCACCGGCGGTGGCCGCCGTTCGCCTTCGCGCTCTACACCGTGCTCGGACTGGGGGTGCTTTTCCTGGCCGTGGGGCAGGGGCGCGACATCGGAGCGTTGCTGCTGGGCTTCCTCGTCACCGAGATGGGCTTCGCCGTCGGGCTCCTCGCCTTCTCCGAGCGGCGACGGTTCATGCTCCGCCGCCGCGGCGAGGTCACCGTCAGCGGAGATCGCCTGAGCTTTCGCGGGCGCTCGCTGCTCGAGACGCGCGCCGTCCTCCAGGCGCTCGCCTTCCGGGAGGACGACCGCCACGTGGTTCGTCTCACCTCGAAGCGGCTCCGCGTCTTCGACCTGGTGGTGAAGAGCGCCGAGGACGGGCAGCAGATCCTCGAAGCGCTCGGGCAGAGCGCCGCCCAGGCCACCGCCATCTTCCCGGCCATCCCCGGCGGGCTGCGCTTCCGCCTCTGGGCCGGAGCGCGCGGCGTGCTCGGCATGATGGGCACGATGGTCCTCGCCGCTGCCAGCGCGCGCTCGGCCTTCGAGCTCGACCCGCTGCTCGTCTTCGTCCTCGGCTACCTGGCGGTGATCGCGCTGCAGATCGTCTCCACACGCTGCCAGGTGATCGTCGGCACCGACGGCATCGCGCTGCGCAGGCCGCTCCGGGCGCAACGCTTCGTCCCCTTTCGCGACGTGCTCGACCTGCACCGCGACGGGCGGGAGATCGTCTACCGGGTCGCCGGGGAGCGCAGCGCGCGGCGCTTCACCCTGGTCGACCGGCGCCGGCGCGGCGGTGCGGACGCGAAGGTCGCGGCCATGGCGCTGGTGCAGCGGGTGAACGAGGCGCGGCGCCGGGCGCACGACAGCCACGCGCTCCCCGCGCGCAACCTGCTCGCGCGGGGGAGCTCGTCGCGCGAGGACTGGCTGCAGCGGCTGGCGCAGCTGAGCGACGAGGCGGCCACCTTCCGCACCGCCGCCGTCCCGCCGGACGAGCTGTGGAGCGTGCTGGGCGACGCCGCCGA
>JAMFST010000893.1 GCA_026225435.1 Labilithrix luteola | reverse complement strand
GTTCGCCGTCCACCAGCACGACCGACTTGCCCAGCTGGGCGAAGTAGACGGCCAGGCCCCCGGCCAGCACGCTCTTGCCGACCCCGCCGCGCCCGCCGCCGACGACCAGGAGCTTTCGCCCCAGCATCCACATGGGCGCGTCGTCGGTCGCCTCGAGGAAGGGATTCCCCGGGACGGGCTCGAGCGGATCCTCGGCGTCGAGGTCGACGTCGATGTCTCCCTGACTGGGCGGGTCGTTCACGGGCGGCACGGGGCGGGCTCTTTAGCAGACGGCTGGCAGGATGGTTTTTCCCGCGCAGGGGGCCGTCCCCGGAGACCATGGCGCGACGGCGGCACTTTGGCTATGGTCCGCCGCAATATGCTCCGGATGAAGGCGTTCGCCTGGCTGTCGTTTGCCGCTCTCAGCGCGGCGAGCGGCTCTACCTGTCACGGCTCGTCCAACGAGGGCGGTGAGGCGGCCAAGGAGCCGGCCGACCAGGTGGCCGACGTGAGCTTCCCCGGCGTCGACACCAGCATGCTCACCACGCGCGAGCGGCACGAGTACTCGACCTACGTGAGCGAGCTCCTCAGCCCGTGCTCCAACGTCCCGGTCTCGATCACCCAGTGCATCAAGGAGAGCCGCGCCTGCACCAAGTGCGTCCCGGCCGCGAAGTTCGTGCTGAAAGGCGAGCGCGAGGGGCTCAGCCGCGACCAGATCGAGAAGGCGTACCACTCGCGCTTCGACTCCGACAAGGTGAAGAACGTCCCCGTCGACGGCGCGGCGTACAAAGGTCCGGACGCGGCGCCGGTGGTGCTGGTGGAGTTCGCCGACTTCACCTGCCCGCACTGCGGAATCATGGCCCCGCGGCTGGAGGAGCTCTTCCAGACGCACAAGGATCAGATCCGCTACGTCTACCGCTACTTCCCGCTGACCGGCCCTGGTCACGAGAACGGCCAGGCGGCCGCGCAGGCAGCGGCGGCGGCGGATCTGCAGGGCAAGTTCTGGCCGCTGCACGACGCCATGTTCGCGAACCAGCAGCACCTGGGGCCGAGCGACATCGACCAGATGGCCAAGGCGGTCGGGCTCGACCTCAACAAGTTTCACGTCGACATGGAGTCCCAGGCCATCAAGGACAAGGTGGCCGCCGACAAGAAGCTGGGCGAGTCGCTCGGCGTCGAGGGGACGCCGACCATCTTCATCAACGGGCGCGAGTTCGCCGGTGACCTGAACGACTGGGTCAACATGGAGCTCGGGAGCAGCGCCACCACCGTCACCGTGCCCAGCGCCGGCGCCGCCGCGGCGGATGCGGGGAGCCTCACCGCCAAGACGCCGGCCACACCGGCTGCGTCGGCCGCCGTCAACGCGAACGCGAACGCGAAGAAGTGAGCCGCGCCGTCACCGACGGATGCGGTTGCTTCCCCAGCGGGCATCACTACCCGGGCATCGCCCACCTTCTCCGCGCGGTCATCAAGGGGCTGTGCGAGGAGTGGGAGGCGGAGCACGTGTGGCACGAGATGCCCATCGCGCTCCTCGACGTCGAGACCACCGGCCGTGACGCCTCCAGCGATCGCGTCGTCGAGCTCGGGATCGTCATCGGGCGCGGCGGGGAGATCGTTGCACATTACAACTGGCTGATTCACCCCGGCATCCCCATCCCCGCCGAGGTCAGCGCCATCCACGGCATCAAGGACGAGGACGTGAAGGACTCGCCCCGCTTCGAGCAGATCGCCGCCGAGGTGCTCAAGGCGCTCGATGGCTGCGTGCCCGCCGCGTACAACGCCGCGTTCGATCGCGCCTTCCTCCACAACGAGCTGTCCCGCGCGGGGCACGCCACCGTGGCGGATGGCGCGGGCGCGGTGCCGGCGCTCCGTCGCGACGTCGAGTGGTTCGATCCGCTCACCTGGGCGCGCGAGATCCAGCGCGAGGAGCGGAGCAAGGCGCTCGGCGAGGTGGCCTCGCGTCTCGGCATCCCCCTCGAGAACGCTCACCGCGCCCGCGACGACGCCGAGGCAGCGCTGAAGATCCTCTACCACTTCAAGACCGACCACCGCGTCCCCGGGGCGTACGGAGCGATGGTGCAGGAACAAAGGCGTCTGGCCATGCTCCACGCGGACGAACGAAGGCGCTGGGCGCGTTGAAAACACGCGAGGGCAAGCGCGAGCGTTGGATGTCATGTGAAAGCGCGATGACGCAAAATTGACGCACCGCTCTTGCGGCCGCGCGAAAAGAACTTCGCGGTCTGGACGACTTGCGCTTGTCGGTTTTGACGCATCGCCCTATGAGTCGAAGTCCGTAGCGCACGCAATTTGCGGAGGTTTCTCGTGACCGACAAAGCAGAGATCAAGATTGCGGAGGGCGTCAGCTTCGAGGGGCCGATCGTCACCGGCACCGAGCAGGAGAAGGCGATCGATATCTCCGCCCTCCGCGCCAAGACCGGGTTCGTCACCATCGACCCGGCCTTCATGAACACGGCCTCCACCAAGAGCGCCATCACGTTCATCGACGGCGACAAGGGCATCCTCCGCTACCGCGGCTATCCCATCGAGGAGCTGGCGGAGAAGTCGACGTTCGTGGAGGTCGCGTACCTCCTCATCTACGGCAACCTGCCGAACGCGACGGAGCTGGAGAAGTTCTCCACCTTGCTCACGCGTCACTCCCTCATCCACGAGGACATGAAGCACTTCTTCGACGGCCTCCCCTCGACGGCGCACCCGATGGCGGTGCTCTCCTCGATGGTCATGGCGCTGTCGACCTATTACCCGGACGCGCTCGACGTCGACAACAAGGCGGAGATCGACATCACGATCGCGCGCCTGCTCGCCAAGGTGCGCACCATCGCGGCCTTCGCCTACAAGAAGTCGATCGGCCAGCCGTTCGTCTACCCGCAGAACAGCCTCAAGTACTGCGCGAACTTCCTGAACATGATGTTCAGTGTCCCGGCCGAGCCCTACGAGGTCGACCCGGAGGTCGAGAAGGTCATGAACCTCCTTCTCATCCTCCACGCGGACCACGAGCAGAACTGTTCGACCAGCACCGTGCGCATCGTCGGCAGCGCGAAGACCAACCTCTTCGCCTCGATCACCGCCGGCATCTGTGCCCTCTGGGGCCCGCTCCACGGCGGC
>JAMFST010000892.1 GCA_026225435.1 Labilithrix luteola | reverse complement strand
GCACGTGCCGGCCGACGCCCCAGCCGCGGTTGTACCCCTTGTCGGACATCTGCATGGCGCCGAGCCCGACGTCGTCGAACGACGGCACCGACCACGAGACGTGGTGCAGCCCCGCGCTCGGCCCCTTGGCGAAGGCGATCACGTGGTGATCGCTGCCGTGCGGGGCGTGGAGAAACACGATCCCGGGCGAGTCGTCGGAGACGCGCAGGCCGAGCGCCGCGGTGTAGAAGGCGATCGTCTCGGCGATGTCCGGCGAGAAGACGAGCGCGTGCGAGAGGCGGGTCGGCTGCACCTTCCAGCTCTTGGAGCGCAGAGGGGCGCCGCGCGCGTCCTGCCGCGGACGGTGCACCGGCACGTCGGGCTGGTCGATGGTGCGCTTGGGCGTGGCGCGCACCTCGAGGACCACGCCGTGCGGCCCCTCGTAGAAGATCGCGCTCGACTCGCGCGTGGTCGGCGCGGCGGCGCGCTTGGCCAGCTTTTCCAGGCGCGCGTGGATCGCAGGCAGGTCCTCCTCGTAGGCGCCGAAGGAGAGCCAGCCGAGCCTCTTCTTCTTCGTCTCCGGCGTCTTGCTCTGGTCGATGAAGAGCCAGGGGCGCGGATCCCCGTGGGTGTGCACCTCGAGGCGCTTGCCGCCCGCGGGGTTGGTGGCGTCCTTCACGTCGAGCCCGAAGGTCGAATAGAAGGTGCGCGCCTCCTCGAGATCCGGCACCTCGAAGCCGACGTGGTCGAGCGAGTGGACCGCCGCCGAAGGGAGATCGCGGCGCGCCATCAGCCCACCTCGTCGACGATGCGGTTCTCGAGGACACCGAGCTTGTCGATGCTCACGGTGCAGACGTCTCCCGCCTTCATCCACAGCGGCGGCTTGCGCGCGGCGCCGACGCCCGAGGGCGTGCCGGTGACGAAGACGTCGCCCGGCTCGAGGGTCATCGCCTGGCTGAGGATGGAGACCAGCTTGGCGACGCTGAAGACCATGTCGCTGGTGGAGGCCTTCTGCACCGTCTCGCCATTGAGCTTGGTCTCGAGGGTGAGGCCGACGGCGCCCGGCGGCAGCTCGTCGGCGGTCACGAACGTGGGGCCGAAACCGCCGGTGCGATCGAAGTTCTTGCCGACGGTCCACTGCGGGGTGCGGTGCTGGAAATCGCGGATCGAGCCGTCGTTGAAGATGGAGTAGCCGGCGACGTGACCGAGCGCCTCGCCCTCGGCGATCTTGTGCCCGCGCTTGCCGATGACGGCGACGAGCTCCCCCTCGAAGTCGAGCTGCACCGACGACTGCGGCCGCACGATCGCCTCCTTGTGCCCGAGCAGGCTGGTGGCGAAGCGGGCGAACACCGTCGGATAGTCGGGGAGGGCGTAGCCGCTCTCCTTGCTGTGATCGACGTAGTTGAGGCCGACGCAGAGGATCTTCTGCCCGCGGAACGGGGGCAGGTACGAGACCGTCTTCGCGTCGATGGCGTGGCCTCTCTTCAGCGACTCCGCGGCGCGATGGAACGCCTCCGGGCCGCGGGCGACGAGCGCGTCGAGCGAGCCAGGAGAGCCCGCCTCGTCGTCGAAGAGACCCGTGAGCTGACCGTCTTTCTCGAGAGCCAGCCCGCTGCGACCGTTCACCTGGATCCGTGCAAAACGCATGACCAGTACTCTTCCACGAGCGCCGGAGGGGCGAGAGTAAAAAATATCTTTTTTCGTAGCTCGTGCATTTTGCAATGCGTCAAAGATTTCTTGCTACCTTCGCTGCATGGCGAAAGGCGAGAGCCTCACCCGCGTCGCGTACGAACAGCTGCGGGAGGCGATCCTCACCTGCCATGCCGAGCCCGGGCAGCGGATGAACATCGGCGAGTGGTCTGCGCATCTCGAGGTGAGCCCCGGCGCGGTACGCGAGGCCCTGTCGCGGCTGACTGCCGAGGGGCTCGTCGTCGCCGAGCCGCAGCGTGGCTTTCGCGTGGTCGCGGTGTCGGTCGAGGATCTCCGCGCCCTCACGGACGCACGGGTCACCGTCGAGGAGATCGTGGTGCGTCGCTCGGTCACCCGCGGTGACGTCCGCTGGGAGACGCGGGTGGTGGCGGCGCATCACGGTCTCTCGCGCACGCCGCTGGTGGAGCGCGAGGCCTGGTCCCGGGCGCACGCCGAGCTGCACGAAGCTCTCGTCGCCGCCTGTGACAACGCCTACTTGCTGGAGATCCGGCGCGGCCTCTACGCGAAGAGCGAGCGGTACCGACGTCTGTCCGCGCCGCTCTCCCGGAGCAGGCGTGACGTCCCCGACGAGCACCGCGCCATCACCGAAGCGGTGCTGGCCCGTGACGGCGAGCGGGCCGCGCGTCTGCTGTGCCAGCACATCGAGTCGACGGCGCAGATCCTCGAGCGCGGCTTGTTCTCGCCGCTGGCGCAGCGACGAACGAGGAGCGCGCGGTCCACGTCGGCCGACGCGCGCTGATCGGTTCCCCCCGCGGGGGCGGCTCTACTTCGCTTCGGCGATCTTCGCCTTCACCACG
>JAMFST010000891.1 GCA_026225435.1 Labilithrix luteola | reverse complement strand
CAGGAGGTCCACCTCGAGCCCCGAGTCGTCGGCGATGACCAGCATCCGCGTCCGCTCGGCGAGGGCGCGCGCCTTCTTCACCGCGTTCTCGGTGAAGGTCAGCCCGTCCTCGAGCACGACGAGATCCGGGGCCACTTCCAGGGTGGTCACCAGGCGCAGCGGGACCGGCAGCTTCACCCGCCGGACGAGCGCGGCGAGCTCACCGAGCTTGCCCATGCTGGTCGTCGAGACCGCCAGGACGTGGCCGGGCCCGGGTGCGGGCCCTGATGCGACCGCGCCTTTCGTGTTCACGGCGCCGTCTCGACCACGGTGAGGGAGGCGAGGTCCACTCCGGCCGCCTCGATCGCCTTCTTCTGCAGCACGGTGAGCCGCTCGATCCCGACCAGCGCCAGGTCCACCATGCGGTCGATCTGCGCGCGCGGCACCGGCTTGTCCTCGGCGGTCCCCTGGATCTCGACGATGGCGCCGTGGCCGGTGGCGACCACGTTGAGGTCCACCTCCGCCTTCGAGTCCTCGAGGTACATCAGGTCGAGGGCGATCTCGCCTTTGACCAGGCCGACGCTGGTGGCCGCGATGGGCTCGCGGAGCACGCGGCTGGTCAGCGCGCCGCGCGCGGTCAGCTTGCCGACGGCCAGCGCGAGAGCGACGAAGCCGCCGGTGACCGACGCGGTGCGGGTGCCGCCGTCGGCCTCGAGCACGTCGCAGTCGAGCGCGATGGTCCGCTCACCGAGCTTGTCGAGATCCACCGCCGCGCGCAGCGCACGGCCGATGAGCCGCTGGATCTCCATCGTGCGACCGCTCGGCGCCTTGCCCCGGCCGTCGCGCGATTCACGCCGCTGCGGGTTGGCGCGCGGGTGCATCTGGTACTCGGCGGTGAGCCAGCCCTTGCCCTTCCCCTCGAGGAATGGCGGCACCTTGTTGTCGATCGAGGCGGTGCACAGCACCACCGTGCCGCCGCACTTGTAGAGGACCGAGCCCTCCGAGAGCCGGTGGAATCCGGGGATGATCTCCACGCCGCGAAGCTCGTCGGCGGCGCGCTTGTCGGGTCGGGCCATGCGCTCCCCCTACCACGAACGCGCGGGCGCGAGCGGCAGGGTGATGCGGAAACGGGTGCCGCGCGGCGCGCCGTCCGGCCCCTTGTCGATCCCCGTCTCGCAGTCGATGGCGCCGCCGTGAGCCTCGAGGATCTGGCGGGTGATCGCCAGGCCGAGGCCGGTCCCTTCCCCCTTGGTCGAGAAGAACGGGTCGAAGACACGCGCGCGGATCTCCTCGGGGATGCCGCCCCCTTGATCCTCGACGTCGACCCGTACCGCCATGCCGTCGCCGGCCACGCGCACCCGGATGATCCCGCCGTCGGGCATCGCCTCGCGCGCGTTGCGCAGCAGGTTGAGGAGCGCCTGGCGGATCTGCGCCTCGTCGAAGAGCACCGGCGGCAGCGGCGTCTCCACGTCGAGCTGCAGGCGGCAATTCTGCCGGTCCGCTTCGGGCCTGGCGAAGGCGACGACGTCGGTGACGAGACCGGCGAGATCCTCGGCCTCCATGCGCGGGGAGGGGAGACGCGCGACCCGCAGGTACTCCTCCGACAGGTGCTCGAGCCGCTCCACCTCGCGGGTGATCGCCGTGAGCAACGCGCGCGACTCGGCCGGCGCGCCCGCTTGCCCCAGCTCCTCGTCGAGCATCTCGATGTTCAGACCGATCGAGGAGAGCGGGTTGCGGATCTCGTGGGTGACGTGCGCCGCCATCTTGCCGATCGCCGCGAAGCGCTCGTTGGCGACGGCGCGATCGCGAGCTTGTGCCACCGAGCCGACCATCGTCTCGAAGGCGCGCGCCAGCTGCCCGATCTCGTTGTCGGACGCCTCCACCTGGTGCGGCGTGAGATCGCCGCGCGCGACGGCCCGGGCTCGCGCCGTCACCCGGGCGAGCGGCGCCAGGAGACGCCGCGTGCGCAGCGAGACGAACAGCCCGAGGCTCAAGGTGAGGGCCGCCAGCCCGAGCAGCGCCACCAGTGCTCGCCGCTCGCGCAAGCGGGAGCGCGCCGACAGATCATCCATCGAGCTGGCGACCCGGTCGGACAGCGCGCGCACCTTCCGGTCCGCCTCGTGCTCCACCATCGCGACGGCGGCGAGCTGGCGGTTCACCCCGTCCTTGTCGGCGTCGTCGAGCGCGCTGAAGAGCCGCTCGATCCCGCGCTTGTCGTCGGCCAGCTCGGCGTCGATCACGTCCAGCTCCACGGTGAGCTGGGCCGCGAGCACGTGCGTCCGCGCGCCCCCCACCGAGGCGAGGTCCGGCGTGAAGGCCGCGCGCGTCTCGGCGATCTTCGCCCGGCGCACGCTCACCAGCGTCTCGAGCACCAGGCGCGTGGAGAGCGGGTTGCGCTCGTCCGGGATACCGTCCACCAGCGTGGCGATGGTCGCCTGCGTCGAGCGCAGCTGCCCGAGCTTGAGCGCGGCCGGCACGTAGCCCTTGGCGAGCTCCTCGTTGTCGTCGGCGGCATTTCGCTGCGCGACCGCGCCGTACCCGAGGGTGAGCGCGAAGCCGAGCACCGCCACGGCGAACGAGGCGAGCACCTGCGAGGTCACCGCTCGTCGCGGCGCATCTCCCGGGATATCGCGCAAGGTCGCCGGGGTCGTCACGGAGCCGACTGTAGCGAGGATGGGCCTCGCGCGACGACCGCGTTGCTCGAAAGGACCATCACTGTTGCCGGCTCGAAGGTTTCCTGCTCGCGCTCGTCGGCTACGACAGTAGCCTTCCCATGAAATCCTTCCTCGTCCTCTTCTGCGCCGCGCTCGCCGTCGGAGCCGTGGCCGCCTGCTCGGGCAACCCCGTCACGAACTGATCGACGCCAGGCGCGCGCGGAGCTCTTCGAGAGCCGCGTGCGCCTCTCCGCGCTCCTTCGCCAGCTCCACCAGCTCGGTGGCCATCGCCACGTTCTGCGCGTGGAGCTTGCGGCCGAAGTGGCCGTCCACGTAGCCGCAAGCCTCCGCCGCGGATCGTCGCGCGACCGCCACGCCGAGCTTGATCAGCGACGGGCGGGCGAGGCGAGTCATCAGCGCGGCCCACGGCGCCACCTGCCCGAGGCGTGCTCCGAGCGCGAGCCCTTCGTCGGCCGCGCGGACCGCCAGATCGAGCAGCGCCGCATCGGCCACGAGCGCGTCCAGCGAGCCGGCCACGTCCACGGCCATGGTCAGCGGGATGAACGCCGCCGTCGTCGCCGGGTTGATCTCGTGGACCCCCATCGCGAAGCGGGTCGCCAGCCCCGCCGCGCTCCACGTCTCGGCCAGCGCCGCCAGCGTCGTCTGCTGATCGGCAGTGCCGCGCAGCTCGTCGATGAACGTCGGCGCCGCCGCGGGGAACCACGCGCGCACGCGCAGATCGCCGGAGCCCCGTTCCGCGCCGCCGTCCGCGCCGGTCTCCGCGAGATACGCGACGACCCCGGGCATCGCCGCCCGCAACCGGTTCCCGAGAAGCGCGCGCGCCTTGAGGTATGCCGCCGGCATCATCGGCGTCAGCACCACCACCGGCGCGTCGCTCGCCGCGCCAGACCCGGTGGCCAGGCTCGCGAGCGCCGACGCCAGCTGATCGGCCCGCACCGTCACCACGATCACGTCGGCCTCGGGCGCCACCTCGGTCGACGCGCGTACCGACGCGAGCTGCCGCACCTCTCGCGCGCGCTCCTTCGTGCGCCCCACCTGCTCGACCCGCACCCCTCCGCGCGGCGCGTTCCGCCGCACGACGAAGCTCACATCACAGTGGCCCGCGCCCCACACGCCGTACGCCAGCCCGAGCGCGCCGGCGCCGACGATCGCGACGTGCACTGCGCGCTACGTGCGGAGCTTCAACGATAGGTGAAACGGAGATCGTGGTCGCAGATGCGGAACACGTCCCCCTCGGCGATCGGCTTCCGGGCGATGCGCTGCCCGTTGTACTCGACGCCGTTGGTCGAGCCCATGTCGACCATGAAGTACACGCCGTTCTGGAACTCGACCATCGCGTGCTGCCGCGACACGTTCGGGTCCTTGAGCGTGAGATCGCTCGACTGCTTGCCGCGGCCGATGACGAAGCGCTCCTTGTTCACCGCCAGCTTGTCGCCCTGGTAGATGACCGCGAGCTGACCTTGCACGGCCTGCGGGCTGGCCTGGGGAGGCGCGCCGTAGCCGTTGTTCTGCGGCGGCGGCGTGAGGCCCCCCTGCGAGCCCATTCCACCGAGCCCGCCGACTCCGCCCGCCCCTTGAGCCGCGAACGGCGAAGGCGTGGGGCGCGGCATCGGCGGCGGAACGCTGCGCGGCGGCGGCCGGCTGCCGCCCGGTTGCTGCTGCCCGTACGGCGTACGCGCCGACGGATACCCCGGCGGAGCGAGCCCGCCGCCTTCACGATCCTGCAGAGCGGCCGCCGAACCTCCGGGCGCACCGAGCCCCTGCGTGGTCAGCTGGCGCGGCGGCGGCGCGGGAAGGCCACCCTGGCCTCCGCCCATTCCACCACCGAGCCCGCCGCCTCTTCCTCCGCCGCCAATTCCGCTCGAACCTTGCGGTGCGGGCGGGTTGCGCATCGGAGGGGGCGGGAGCCGGTTCGGACCACCGAGCCCGCCACCGATACCCGACGCTCCCGGTCCCGGGGGCATCCCCTGGACGGTGTGCATGCGCTGCGGCGGCACGAGACCTCCGCCACCGCCACCACCCATGCCACCACCGGGGGGCCCGTAGCCTGCCCCGCCCGGATCACGTCCCCGTCCAATGTCCTCGGCGCGCACCGGCGGCGGCGTGCCCGTCTGGCTCCCGGGGCGTTGCCCCTGGCTCCGTTGACGGGCGTACTGCTTCATCGCCTCGTTGATCAGATAGTCGACGCTGCATTCCAGCTCGCGCGCCATCTGTTCGAACGTCTCCCAGAGGACGTCGCGACATTGGAAAGAGCGCGCGCTTTTCTTGTTGGGATCCGCGGACACTTCGACCTCGAGGCTAACGCGACTCGGAAAAAAAGTCGCGAAAGGTGCACACCATTTCGCGGGACAGGTGAGACAGCTGGTCGTTGGCTGCGGTCACTCGTGATCCATGCTCGGGATGACGCAGGAGGTGACGAATTCGCCGACGGTGGTGACCACCTTGTTTTCCCTGTCTGGCTTGCCGGGAACGGCCACGCCGCACTCCCAGCCGCACTCGTCGTCCTTGCCGCACTTCGGCAGGGGGGAGCTGTCGTTGGCGTAGGCCTGGACGGCGGGGATGTCCTTCTTCTTCCCGTCCCAGAAGTACCCGAGCGCCGCCACCTTCGGGCCGATCGCCTTGCCGGTGAAGTACGGGGTGAGGACGTCGCGGATCTTCGGCCCGCCGCTCGCCGGCAGGCTCTCCATCTTGACGAAGGCCGCGCCGTAGCCGACCGGCTCGCTAATCCCCATGGGCGTCGCCGGCGACTGCGGCAGGTGGCTCATGAACTCCGGCACGTCCTTCGGCTGGATGGTCTTGAGCACCAGCGAGGCGGCGACCCAGCGGACCTTCCACTTCTTGTTGTCGAAGGACGAGTACAGCCGCGGCACCAGCATCTCCCGGGGGAGCTCGCCGAGGCGCATGAAGTCGAGGTCGCGCACCTCGTCGGGGGTGCTGTCGTCCTTGGCGATGGAGAACAGCTTGTCGACCTCCGCCTGGTTCCCCTTGTCGACGTGCCCTTCGAGCGCGGCGAGGGCGAGCTTGCGGCGGTCCTTGTTGTTCTGCGCGTTGGACGCGTAGTTCAGCAGGTAGGTGATCACCGGCTTGCCGCCGAGGCGCTTCATCGCCGGAAACACGTCCTGGGACAGCTTGCTGTCCTGCATCTTGCTGACCTGCTGGGCCAGCTGCTGCGCGTTCGCCGTGACCTTGGCGTCCTTGTTGTGCTGGTCGACCATCTTGGTGGTGGCGTCGACCCAGTCCTTGGACTCGAGCTTCGTCGCCAGATCCACCAGCGCCTGCGACGCCTTGGCCTTGGTGTCCGCGTCGCCGATGTCGGCGATGAGGCCGACGACGCGATCGAGCCGGTAGGTGTTCTCGTTGATGAGCGTCGGGAGCCCCTTCACCGAGCTCGCGCCGAGGTAGCGCATGGTCTGCTCGACCCCGAACTGCTGCCCCGGGTTGTCGATGCGGTCCTCGAAGTTGGTCTGCGACCAGGTCACCAGCGCGCCGACGAGATCGTCGTGCGTCTTCTGGTCGGTCACCAGCGCCGGCTCGTGGATGAGGAGGGCGTAGGCCGCGTCCTTGTAGGGGACCGACGGATCGGCCGGGATCGGCTCGCCGTCCTTGTGCGCCGGCGGGGGCGCCTGCATCTGCTTGATCAGCTCCGGCGCCATGCCGTTCACGATCTGCTTGCGCGCCTCCGGGCTCAGACCGATGAGCGCACCCTGGCGGGCGTTTCCGTCGTCGTCGGTGTACTCGCCGGTCAGCAGCTGGACGCCCCTGCGCGTGCCCGCGCGCTGCGGCATCGCCACCAGGGTCATGGCCGCGTCGGTGCGCAGCGGCATCGCGTACTTGTCGTGCTCGATCACCGCGACGAGCTTCGTCGGGCCATGCACGGTGGTTTCCCAGCGCTTGATGTCGTTCTCGTCGACGCGACACCCCAGCAGCTGCGAGCTTGCTGTGAGCGCCACCAAGGCCACCGCCCCACGAACCGTCTTCATGCGGTCGGGGAGTCTACCCGAGAGTCCCGGCCGGTTGGGACAGTCATTAGGAAGGCACCGCTCGCTTGCCTTGCGGAGGAGGCCGGCTCCGTCGGCTTCTTCGCATCCAAGTTGACCGCCTCGGGGCGGCGCTCGTATGCATGTAGGTCAACGTAGGCGCGCCAAGCCGGCGGAAACCTTCAGGGCACTTGATTCCGTTCCTCCCCCGATCCGATCGCCAGGAGCTCGCTGTCACACCGGCGAACGTCCGGCTCCCCACCGTGCTCGGCCAGGGCGCGGCGACGTATCCGCGTTTTCGCGAGTTCGCCGCCCTCCTCCTGTGGACCTTCGCTCTCTTCATGGCGCTGGCGCTCGCCTCGTTCGCCGGCGATCCGCTCCCCGTCGAACCCCCGCTCGCGCCGATGGAAGGCGCCAACTGGGTCGGCCCGGTCGGAGAAGCCGCCGCGCAGGCCATCGTCGGTCTGCTCGGCCTCGTGGCCTGGGTGGTGCCGCTCGAAGGCATCCTGCTCGGCATCCCCTTCGTTCGCGGCAAGAAGAGCCTGGCCACGCCGGCGCGTCTCGCGGGCGATCTGCTCATCATCATCCTCACAGCCGCGCTGGTGCAGGTGGCCGCACCCGGCAAGCTCGCCTTCGGTCACTACGGCGCCAGCGGCCAGGTGGGCGAGCTGTTCGGCGAGCTCGCGCGCTCGCTCTTCTCGACGGCCGGCTCGTTCCTCGTCGGCTTCGCCTCGCTCGGCATGATCCTCATCGGACGCGCCTCGTTCTCTTTCATCGCGCTGATTCACCGCCTCGAGCGGATGGGCAAGCGCGGCGCCTGGGGTACCGCCTCCGCGTCGCGCCAGGTCGCCGACGCCTGGCGCACCGCACGCCAGCTCGAACGCGACCACGGCGAGCAGGTCCGTCTCGGCCGCCTCCCCGCCATCCACACGCGCCGGAACGACGAGGCGCTGGTCGCCGTCATCCCGCCCGAGGGGAGCGACGACGCGGGTGACGCCGTCCTCGCCAACGCCGACGAGGCAGACGACGCGGACGAAGATCGCGGCCCGATCGTCACGCCGGCCCCGAGCCCCGTCGTCAAGCCGAAGCGCGCTCCGCGTGCCGCCCGCGCGACGGCCAGTGCCTCCGCGGCGCCGACAGTCGCCGTGGCCGAGACGAAGACGGATGACGTCGCCGTCGTCGTCGAGGCGAAGCCCGCGCGCGGTCGCGGCTCGCGCAAGCGCGCAGTCCCCGAGCCGGAGCCGGAGCTCGAGGAAGAGACCGAGGAAGAGGACGAAGAGGAAGAGTCGGACGAGACCGAGGCCAGCGACGAAGAAGAGGTCGAGGACGAGCCCGAGCCGGCACCCGCTCCCAAGGCGCGTGCGGCCAGCGCGGCCTCAGGTACGAAGCGCGCCCCGGTCATCCCGCACATCATCGACACCTCCGCCGCGCTGGCGAAAGAGGAGATCGTCGCGCTGCCGGAGCCGCGTCTCGAGGTCAAGCCGGCGGCGCCCGCCGCCGCCGTCGCCGCCAAGAAGGACCGGGTCATCCCCGCGATGGGCCAGGGCTTCCGTCTCCCCTCGATCGACTTCCTCGTCCCCGCCAAGATCGACCCCACGCTCATCGTCGACAAGGAGGCGCTCTTCAAGAACGCCGAGCTGCTGGTGAAGACGCTCGGCGACTACGGCGTCTCGGGCAAGGTCGAGGACATCCTCCCCGGCCCCACGGTCACCACCTTCGAGGTCTCTCCCGCTGCCGGCACCAAGGTCTCCAAGGTCGCCTCGCTGGCCGACGATCTCGCGCTCGCCCTCGCCAAGAAGGTGCGCATCGTCGCGCCCATCCCGGGCAAGAACCGCATCGGTTTCGAGCTCCCCAACGAGCGCCGCGTGCCGGTGAACCTGCGCGATCTGGTCGACGATCGCCGCTTCCAGGAGCTCGACGTCCCGCTGCCGGTCGTCCTCGGTCGCGACATCCTCGGCAACCCGGTCTACGCGGATCTGTCGAGCATGCCGCACGTGATCGTCGCCGGCGCGACCGGCGCCGGAAAGAGCGTCGGGCTCAACGTCATGCTCACCTCGCTCCTCTACCGGCGCACGCCGGAGGAGCTGCGCTTGCTCATGATCGACCCCAAGGTCGTCGAGCTCGCGCCGTTCGATCGCATCCCCCACATGCTGCTCCCGGTCGTCACCGACATGAAGCAGGCAGCGCTGGCGCTGAAGTGGGCGGTCGACGAGATGGAGCGCCGCTACCAGCTCTTCGCCGACGCCGGCACCAAGAACCTCGGCACGTACAACGCCTGGGTGGAGCGCGTGATCCGCGGCGAGGCGCGCAACCCGAACAAGAAGAAGGTCATCGGCAAGGACCACAACGGCCTGCCCGACTCGATCGATCCAGAGCTCGGCTCGGACGAGGGCGAGGCGCCGCTGCCGGAGAAGCTGCCGTCGATCGTGCTCGTCGTCGACGAGTTCGCCGACCTCATGATGCAGCAGGGGAAGGACGTGGAAGCCGCCGTCGCCCGTCTCGCGCAGAAGGCCCGCGCCGCCGGCATGCACGTCATCCTCGCGACGCAGCGCCCCTCGGTCGACGTCATCACCGGCATGATCAAGGCGAACTTCCCGACGCGCATCGCCTTCCGCGTCGCGCAGAAGGTCGACTCGCGCACCATCCTCGACGAGCAAGGGGCCGAGCACCTGCTCGGTCGCGGCGACATGCTCATCAAGCTCAATGGCACCAACGAGACCAAGCGCGTCCAGTGCCCGTGGGTCAGTGAAGAGGAGGTGCAGACGGTCACCGACTTCCTCCGCCTGCAGGGCGAGCCGGTCTACGACGAGAACATCCTCAAGCCGCGCGACGACGAGGACGGCGGCGGCGACGAGGAAGGCGGCGAGCAGGACGCCATGTACGACGATGCCGTCCGGGTCGTCGCCGACACCCGCCGCTGCTCGACGTCCTGGCTCCAGCGCAAGCTCGGGCTCGGTTACAACCGCGCCGCCCGCATCGTCGAGATGATGGAAAAGCGCGGGATCGTCGGCGGAGCCAACGGCTCCAAGGACCGCGAAGTCCTGATCAGCTCCCTTTGAAATGACTTGAGAAACCTCTGGCGTCGCCGTTCAGCGGATCTAGTACGCGGGCTGCGGTGAGGGGCGTGCGGTCGCAATGTGAGTTTTTTCGGTCGAACCGCCTCGACTCCGCAGAGTTTGCGCCCTAGACTGGACCGCGACTATTTCTGTTGACTCGCGCTTCACTTCGTATCGCAGATCGATTGGAGGGGTTCGGAGTGCCGGACGAAATCGAGAGGGCTCGCCTCATCAGCGACATCACCCGCCTTCTTCGCGAACCAGCGATGCCAGAAGTGACCCGGACGGCCGGGCTCACGTTGATCGGTTACCTCGCGCGGCGCATGCCGGGTGAGGCAGCGCACGACGTGGGGGTGTGCGAGGCGCGCAACGCGTCCGAGCGGCGCCTCAAGGCGGCCCGCAAGGCGCGCTGACGGTCGGTCCGCTTCTTCGTAGCCGGGCCTGGTTCATCGTGTCGCGTGCTCGAGCAGTGCCGCTGCTCGCCCTCGTGGCGGGGACGACGGCGCTCGCCCTCCTGAAGATCCGTTCGCCGCGGGTGCTGGCCACCTTGCCGACGGCGCTGCCGGAGACGGAGAGCGCGCGCATCCCCGTCGAGCGACACGTCGACGCAGGATCGGAAGGGCTCACCAGCGCCCCGCTCGGTCGTGGCGCGCCACCGAACCTTCCGGCGGATGGCTCGGTGAGCACGCTGCACGGGGATCCGCAGCACACCGATCGCATCGCCGCCCACGGGCCGCGCCATCCGGAGATCGTCTGGTCGGTCGCGGTGGGCGGAGCCGTCGAGGCCCAGCCGGTAGCCTCGCTCGACGGTCGCTACTTGTACATTGCAACCCTGAGCGGCGAGCTCCGCGCGCTCGATCGCGCCACCGGTCACGAGCTGTGGACCGTCGCGCTCGGCGGCCGCGCGTACGCCACGCCGATGGTCGGCCCGGACGGGACGATCTACGCCGGCAGCGACGCCAAGCGGCTCTTCGCCATCGATCCGGCGGGCAAGGTCCGCTGGAAGCTCGAGCTGCAGGGGGAGGCGGACACCGGCATCCTCCTCGTCGGCGGGAACGATCTGGTCGTCGCGGCGGGCGCCCACGTCTACCGCGTGCACCCCGACGGCACCGTCGCCTGGCGCTTCGACGCCGGCCGCAAGGTCTTCACCGCGCCGGCGCGCACCGCCAAGGACGGCCTCGTCTTCGGCGCGCAGGACCACTGCGCCTACGGGGTCGGCGCGGACGGCAAGGTCGCCTTCAGGGTGGACCTCGGCGCCGACGTCGACGGCTCGCCGGTGATCGACGAGAGCGGCACCGCCTACTTCGGCACCGACGGCGGTGCCATCGCCGCGATCGACACCAGCGGCAGCACCGGCAGTCCCGTGGGCACCTTGCGCTGGAAGACGGATCTGCCGGGCTACGTGCGCGGCACCCTCTCGCTCGCCCGCAACGGCGACGTCCTTGGAGGAATGTACGGCCCGACCCCCGCGGTCGTCCGCCTCGCCCCCGACGGGCACCCGGTCGGCCGCTTCCCCGTCGCCGGCACCGGTGCCCGCGAGTTCGGCATCCACGGTGCCCCGCTCGAGGACGACTCCGGCGCCCTGTTCTTCGGCGCCGAGGACGACCGCGTCTACGCGATTGGACCCGATGGCGCCGTCATGTGGACCGTGGATCGCGGCGACGACGTGGACGCGCCGCTGACCCTGCTCGCCCCGAGCGATCTCGTGGTGGCGTCCGACGACGGGACGGTGGCGCTGTACCGGGAGGGGCCGTGATGGTGGAGGAGCCGCCGTTTCTTCAGCGGGTGACCTGGAAGCCGGACAAGCGGGGCGAGGGGTACCCGTTCGATCTGCCGGCGGTGAAGGAGATCGAATCGCTGCGCTTCGCGCCGGTCACATGCCTCGTGGGGGAGAACGGGTCGGGGAAGTCGACGATCCTCGAGGCGCTGGCGATCGGTCTCGGCTTCAACGCCGAGGGCGGCACGACGAACTTCAACTTCGCGCTGCGCCCGTCGGAGTCGTCGCTGCACGGTGCCATCAGGCTGATGAAGACTCCCTACAAGCCGAGCACAGGCTTCTTTCTCCGTGCGGAAGCCTTCTTCAATCTCGCCCGCGAGATCGAGGTCCTCGACTCGGTGCCCGCGCACGCTCCGCCGATCATCGATTCCTACGGTGGCCGCTCGCTCCACGAGCAGTCGCACGGCGAGTCGTTCATGGCGCTGGTCGAGAATCGCTTCGGTCCGCGCGGCCTTTACCTCCTCGACGAGCCGGAGTCGGCGCTGTCTCCCACGCGCCAGCTACGCTTGCTCCGACGAATGCACGAGCTGGTCAGGCAAGGCTCGCAGTTCATCGTCGCCAGCCACTCGCCGATCTTGCTGGGCTACCCCGACGCGAGGATCTACGAGCTCGGTGACTTCGGTATCCGCCGGACCGCCTACGAATCTCTCGAGCACGTGGCCGTCACGCGGCGCTTCGTCAGCGATCGAGCCGCTTACCTGAAGAGCATCCTCGGGTAGGCGCCACCCCCTCGTCTCCCCCGATTGTCGTCTTCTCACCGCTTTCCACCCCTTCGCGTTAGTATCCGGCACCCGATGGTCGACAAGATCCCGCCGGTTGCATCGGCCGACGCCGAGGACGTCGTCTGGGCGCTTCAGACGGCCGACGCTCTCTGGAAACGCGGCGAGCGCGTGGACGCGATCGTCTGGGTGCGCCGTGCTGCGCAGTCCGCCGGTGCCGTGGACGACGAGGAGCGAGCGCTCGCGCTTGCCCAGTCCGCCGCCGACCTGACCGAGTACCTGTCGACCGCCAGCACCTCCAACCGGCGCACGCTGAGCGACCGCCCGGGTGACGGGCAGGCGGACATCGACGATCTCCTGGCCAGCGCGCCGAACGAGCCGCTCTACTACACCCCGGCGCCGCCGCTGCCGCCCGGCGGTGACGACCCGGGCGCCGAGCCGTCGCTCTCGACGACGCAGATGGACTACGCGGAAGAGGACGACGTCGACGTGGTGACGAGCGCGCCGCCGATGGCGCTGTCGAGCCCGCCGCTCGACGACATCGACGATCTCCTCGTCACCGCGGCGCTGCCCATCGCCACCGAGCCGCCGGCCGCGCTCAATACGCTGCCGCCGGCATCGATGGACGAGCTCGAGGTCATCTCGGTTCCGCCTCCGTCCCCGCTCGCGCCGGTTCCCCCGCCGCGGCCGATCGCGCCTTCCGCGGCCAGGCCGCCGCCCCCGTTGCCGCCCGGTGGAGTCCGCATCCCCGCGCCGCCGCCGCTCCCGCGGGCAGGTGTCGCCCCCGCGCCGCCCGCCGTTCCGAGCGCTCCTCCCCGTCCCTTGCCGCCGACGCGCCACGCGCCGCCGCCGCGCTTCACGCTAGGTCGCCCGGCCTCGGCCACGGGCATGCCCGCTGCGCCGCCGCAGGCTGCTCCGGCCGCGCCGCTCGCGGCCCCGCCCGCCCCTCCGCGAACGGCTGCTCCGTCGTCGTCGTCGATGAACATCGCGTCCCCGGCGCATGCGCACGCGGTGCTGCAGCCGCCCCCGCTGGTCGCGCCTCCGCCCGTCGTTTCGCAGGCGCCCGTCCCGCTTCCGCCGGCGGCGCTCCCTCCGCCGCGGCGCGCCGAGCGCGTCAGCGACATCGAGCCGCCCGCCCCGCCGCAGATGCGCGCGATGGAGCCGCCGCAGGCCACGGTGCCGGACACCTTCTTCCCCCCGGCCACCCCGCCGCCGCCCGCGCCGGCGATGTCGTCCGCGCCGGTCTACGTGCCGGTGACGCCGCCGCCGCCGAAGGAGAAGCTCGAGCTCCGCGATCTCGAGGCGTTCATCCTTCTCGATGGTCCGCAGCGTGACGACCTCGGTCGCACCGCTCAGCGCGCCGTCCTCGCCCCGAACGACGAGGTCACCGGGTTCGCCCTCGCGCTCGTGCTCAAGGGGGAAGTGAACGTCGCCGCCACCGTGGCCGAGGCTCCCGCCTTGCGCGCCAGCGCGGGCGAGCTCGTTCGCAGCGGCGGCACCGCCATCGACCAGGTGAAGATCCGCCTCGTGCCGGTGGGCGAGGACGTCGAGATCGCCACCTGGAGCGACGAGGACGTGGCCCGCGTGCTCGCGTCGGCGCCCGCCTTCGCCGCCAGCCTCGGCGAGCTGGCCGATCGCATCCAGGTGCGCGTCGGTGTGGCGCTCGGTCCGCTCGGCGAGCGCCTCGACTTCGCTCTGCGCACCGAGATCGTCGACCGCCTCGAGACGCGCCACCTCAAGGAAGGCGAGATCGTCGTCGGCGCCGGCAAACCGGTCCCCGGCATGATCGTCGTCGGCGCCGGCAGCCTCGAGCTCGTCGACGGCGCCGTCACCATGATGGACGTCAACCCGGGCGAGTTCCTCTTCGCCGAGGCGATCCTCGGCGGCGGCCCGGCTCCCCACACCGCGCGCGCCGGACGCGGCGGGGCGACCATCCTCTTCGGCGGCCGCCTCCTCGCGCAGGAGCTGCTGGTGACCTGCCCGCCGCTACTCGAGCTGTTCGCCGGGATGTGAGGCAGTCGTCGCGGACGTCATCTCCGCCACGAACCTCGGATCGCCGGTCACCTGCAACGCGGTTCGCTTCCCGTCGCGCGGGTCGAGCGACCAGCGCAGCTCCCCGTTGCCGCCTTCCACACCGGCGAAGCGCAGACCGAACCACTCCGCGTCGTCGGCGATCGTCGGCCGCCCCGTGGCTTGCGTGGGGAAGGCGATGCGGAACGCCTGCCGCCACACCGAGGTGTACGGGAAGTACGCCCGCTCGAGCGCCGCCGGCTTGGGAATGAGCTCGATCTTCACCGGCGCGGTCTCGTCCCCGCGGCTGTCGATGAGGCGCACCGTCCAGGCGCTGTTCGGCCGGCTCAGATCCGTCCAGCGCCAGTTCGCGCCGTACAAAGCTACATAAAATTGGTGGACGTCCTTGGCCTCGCCGAGCGTCTTTTGCATCAGCGCTCGCCGCTCCTCGATGGTCAGCCGGTAGTCCTCCGAGTAGCGGATGACGTAGGCCCAGCGAAAGTCGTACGACTCGAAGGTCGCCGCCACGGTGAGCAGGTTCTCCAGCTCGGCCAGCGACAGCACCTGGTCCTCGCGCGTCCAGCGACGGAAGACCTGCTCGTAGTCGGCGGCGACGTACTCGCGGGTACCTCCACCGAGCGCGACGCGCGGCTCGCCGCACCCCGTCATGGCGGTCAACGAGAGGGCGCCAATCGCGAACGGCACGACGACAGCAGCGCGAAATACTGCCAGGAAGGGCGCACGCACGGCTGGCGAGCATAGCCGAACTGGATCGCCCGCCATCGCCTCTCGCGAGCCCGACCCGTAAAACGCGTGACGCGCCCTTCCATCTGCTGGCCCGGTGAGAAGCGCTCTGGCATAAACGCGGGTCTCGAATGCCCCTCAAAATCTCCCTCCGAGCTGGCTCCCCCCACGAGGTTCCGGCCGATCTGGTCGTCGTGGGCGTGTGGGCGCTGTCTTCGACCGCCTCGTCTGCCTCGTCTTCGTCGGTACGGGCCGACGCGAAGAAGCGCGCCGGTGTGGCCGCACCGTCTCTTTCGGGCGGGGGCGGATCGCTGGAATCTCTCGACCGCGCGCTCGGCGGCGGTCTGGGGAAGCTGGTGGCCAAGGAGGAGTTCACCGGCAAGCGCGATCAGCAGCTGAGCGTTCCGACGATGGGTCGCCTCCCGGCCGACCGCATCATCCTCGTCGGTCTCGGTGACAAGGCCAGCTTCGGCCCGCGCGAGCAGCGCTCCTTCTCGGCGAAGGCGGCCCGCTCGGCCAACCACGACAAGGCGACCACCCTGGCGCTCGGCCTGCCGGACGGCTTCGAGCCGGACTTCCGCGCGCTCGGCGAGGGGCTCGAGCTCGGCGCCTACCGCTTCATCAAGTACTACACGGGCGATCGCAAGCCGAAGACCTCGCTGGCCAACGTCACCCTCGTCACCGGGTCGACCGGTGCGGCGGCGAAGAACGGTCTCGCGCTCGGCCAGCAGATCGCTGCCGCGGTGAACCTCTCGCGCGACCTCTCGAACGAGCCACCGAACGTCCTCTACCCGGCCACCTTGGCCGACGCGGCCGTCGCTCTCGGCGGCAAGGGCTCGCCCATCAAGGTCACGGTCTTCGACTTCAAGGAGATCCAGCGCCGCGGGATGAAGCTCATTCAGGCGGTCGGCCAGGGGAGCGTCAAGGAGCCGCGCTTCGTCCACATGGTCTACACGCCGGCCGCCTCGAAGGCCGGCGGCGCCAAGCGCAAGGTCGCCGTCGTCGGCAAGGGCGTCACCTTCGACACCGGCGGAATCAGCATCAAGCCCGCGGCCAGCATGGGCGAGATGAAGCACGACATGAGCGGCGCGGCGAACGTCATCGGCCTCATGGCCGCCGTCGCGGCGGTGAAGCCCGACTGCGAGGTCCACGGCATCTTCTCCGCCGTCGAGAACATGCCCGACGGCAACGCCTACCGCCCCGGCGACGTGTGGGGCTCGCTCGACGGCCGCAGCATCGAGATCATCAACACGGACGCCGAGGGGCGCCTGATCCTGGCCGACGCGCTCACCTACGCGAAGGACCTCAAGCCCGACCTCATCATCGACAACGCGACGCTCACCGGCGCCTGCCTCGTCGCGCTCGGCACCACCTGCACCGGCTGGTACGCCAACGGCGACTCGGCGGCGGCCGAGTTCCAGGCGGCCATCACCGACTCCGGCGAGCAGATGTGGCGCATGCCGCTGCTCGAGGAGCTCAAGGAGCAGATGAAGAGCGACGTCGCCGATCTGAAGCACACCGGCGATCGCTGGGGCGGCTCGATCACCGCGGCGCTCTTCCTCCGCGAGTTCATCGGCGACTGCCGCTGGGTCCACGCCGACATCGCCGGCCCGGCCACCAGCGACCGCGCGCACAGCTGGATCCCCAAGGGGGGCACCGGGCACGGCGTCCTCACCTTCCTCTCGCTCGTCGAGAACGCCAGCAAGCACCCGGTCCCCACGACCAAGGCCACGCCCAGCGCGGCCAACGTCGAGGCGGCGGGCGGCAAGTTCAAGGGCAACAAGGGCGGCAAGAACCGCCCCCGGAAGTACGGATGAACGTCGAACGCCGTCTCGGGCGCGCCATGAGCAAGGCGATCGCCGACTTCCACATGCTGGAGGACGGCGACCGCGTCATGGTCTGCGTGAGCGGCGGCAAGGACAGCTACACGCTGCTCCACCTGCTCCGGGCGCTGCAGAAGAAGGCGCCCATCGACTTCTCTCTCCACGTGGTGAACGTGGACCAGGGGCACCCCGGCTACCCGGGGCACATCCTGCGCGAGTGGATGGCCAAGGAGGCCTACGACTTCCGCATGGTGCAGGAGGACACCTTCTCGATCGTCACCGAGAAGATCCCCGCGGGGAAGACCTTCTGCTCCCTCTGCTCGCGGCTCCGGCGCGGGATCCTCTACCGGGTGGCGGGCGAGATCGGCGCGACCAAGATCGCTCTCGGCCACCACCGCGACGACGTGCTGCAGACGCTGCTGCTCAATCTCCTCTTTGCCGGCAAGCTGGCGACCATGCCGCCGAAGCTCATCGCCGACGTTCTCGCGCCGCCGCGCGAAGGCGAGACGGCCGGGCGCCCGCACCAGGTGATCCGCCCGCTGGTCTATGCCGCCGAGGAGGACATTCGCGTCTTCGCGACGGAGCAGGCCTTCCCCATCCTGCCGTGTGACCTGTGCGGCTCGCAGGACAACCTGCAGCGCAAGCAGGTCGGCCGCATGCTCGATGATCTCGAGGAGAAACGCCCCGGCACCAAGCAGATCATGCTCGCCGCGCTGCAGAACGTGGAGCCGTCCCACCTGCTCGATCGCTCGCTGTGGAGCGCGCTCGGGCTCTCCGCGGCAAGAGAGGCCGAGCCGCAGGAGCAGCAGATGATCCCGCTCGACCGGCTCGTGCGCCACGACCGGATGTCATGACCGAGGACGCGGACGCGCTGCCCAGAAGCCCGGCGCGCTTCGTCTTTCCCGAGCTGGGCGCGGCCGCGCAGGCGGCTGTCCCGGGGTTCTACGCCTGGGGAGTCACCATCATGCCGGCGGCCTGGTCGCGCGGTGCACCGGCGATCGCCAAGGTCAGCGCCATCTTCGGCGTGATCGCGCTCGTCGGCTTCGTGCTCGCCGAGCCTCGTCTCGGCTGGCGGGCGCGCATCGGCGGCGTGTGGTCGCTGCTCCTCGCGGGTGTCGCCACCTGGGCAGCGGCTCCGGCGGCGCTCTCGGCCTTCCACCTCGACGCGGTCCACGGGATCGCCGGCATGTTCGGCTGGGGCGTCTTCGCCTTCGCCTCCGCCGGCCCCGCCATTCGCCGCTCCTCGCCGAGCGCCGCCCCCCTGCCGGATCCGCGCGCTCTCCCCGGCGCCGCTTCCCCGGCGGCGGCCCGGCAAGCCCGGGTGCGCCTGCGACGCGGCGATCATCTGTACATCGCGGGGGCGCTCGCTGCGGCGATCGCGCTGCAGACCGTCGGCTGGTCGATCACCGTCCCCGAGCGAGCCTTGTTCGTCCGGCTGGTCACCCTCATGGCAGGGATCGCGCTGCTGGGAGCGTCGGCGGAGCTGGCCACCGCGCGCTACGCCAAGCGAAGGCGCCCGTCGGCGCGCGGACGGTTGCGCCGGGCGATGCCGCTGCTCGTGGGGCTCCTCGTCGCCGCGCTGATCGGCGTGCTCCTGGCCTCCACCATCGTGCCGTGGCTCCTGCCGTTTTGAGCCGCTGACGCCGCGATTCCTCGTGGTACCTTCTTCCTCACGTCCGATGGCGCTGGTCGACCTCCTCGCGATCGTCGTTCTCCTGGGTGCGGCTGTGGCCTTCTTCTTCGGAAGCACGGCGCTGGCCCGCTCGGAGGATCTCTCGGCGGCCTACTGGCTGGTCGTCGGCACCCTGGCGATGCGCTCCGCCGTGCACCTGGTGCGCACTGCTCCGGAGCGCTGATGGGAGCGGCGTTCGTGGCGCCGTTGGTGTTCGTCGCGCTGCTGGCGAGCGCCGCCGGTTGCGGTGGCTCCTCGTCCTCCGATTCGTCGAGCGCGGCTTCCGCAGCTTCGACGGCCGCGCGGGGGACGTTGGGGGCAGGGGACGTCGCACGCGCCGGGGACGTGCGCCTGCCCGCCAGCCTCGTCGGCGCCGCCGCCGGTCGCCTCTCGCTCGCTCCGGCCGCTGCGCTCGACGCGCTGATCGGCGACGCGCTCCTCGCACAAGCGGCCCGGGCGCAACACCTCGAGTCGCGCGGGGACATCGCGGCCGAGCTCGTGGCCGCGCGTGCGCAGCAGACGGTGAGGGCCATGCGCGAGCGCACCGTCGAGGTGGGCCCACCGACGGACGCGGAGGTGGCCGAGCTCACCGCTCTGCACTGGCAGGAGATGGATCTGCCGGAGCAAGTGCACGTGATCCACGCGGTGGCGCTCCATCCGGAGCACCCCGATCCGGCCTCCATCGCGAAGGCCAAGGCCGTGGCCAACGCGCTCGAACAGGCCGTCGCCGGTGCGACCAGCAAGGAGGACTTCGAGGCGCGCGCCAAGGCGGTGCCGCACGACGGAGTGGACGTTCGCGTCGAGGAGCTGCCGAACTTCATCGAGGACGGCCGCCTCTCTGCGGGAGAGGGGGCGATGGACGACTCCTTCAGCCGCGGGGCGTTCGCGGTGCGCGTCGGCGCGACGAGCCCGGTCGTCGAGTCCTCGTTCGGGTGGCACGTGATCCGGATGCTCGAGCGCCTCCCGGCGGTGCACGCGAGCCTGGAGGAGAGGCGCCGGGCGTTCACCCCCGAGGCGCGAGCGATGCGCGGGCGCAAGGGGATGGACACCTTGCTCGCCGATCTCCACGCCCGGGCGCACATCGAGATCTCCCCGGCGGTGGACGCGCTGCTGACGGAGGCGTTGACCGGCGGAAAGCAGCCGTGATGCGCCGGCCGCTGAGCCTTGCGCCCCACCGGCGAGAAGGGGGCGCCGAGCGAACGTCCTTTGCGCCGCTCCTGGGCGAGGTTCTCGCGCGCATCTCCTCGGCCCGCGCCGCGATCCTCGTCGACTCGGAGGGGGAGACCGTCGAGTACGAAGGGTTCGGCACCCCGTACGATCTCATGGTGGCGGCCGCTCATGCCCGCATCGCCCTGTCGGCGATCGAGCGCAGCCCTCTCGGCATCCCGCGCTTGCTCGCCTTTCGCGGAGCGAGCGGCGGAGTCCTCGCCCGCGGTCTCGCCGACGGGTACGCGCTCGTCGTCCTCATGCGCGCGCACACGGGTCTCCTCGGATCACGCCGCGCGCTCGACGCCGGCGCCTGGCGGATCTCGCGAGAAGCGGGGCTCACGTACGAGCGACCCGCCTGGTTTCCGGTGCTCGTCGAGCACGCCACCGCGTTGCTGGAGCCCCCCCCAGCCGGGCGCGTCTCCTTCCCGCCGCTCAGCCTGCGCCCCGATCTCGTGCGCGAGGATCCCGATGGAGCCACCTACAAGTGCGCCGTCCTGGGGACGATCGCGAATCTCCCCCGCCGCGAGCGGGGTTTCCGGGTGCGCTTGTCGAGCCGAGCCGAGCTCAACCTTGTGCGCGAGCCGGGGGATCACTGGTACTCCGACGTCCCGCTCGAGGGAGTCGATGGACTCGAGACCTCGATTCCATCAATTAATCCGAGCGGTTGAGCCCTGTGGAAAAGTATTTGAAATCACAGCGTTGACCTTCTGCGTCGAGCGAGTAAAAGCCGCCTTCCCTTGCAGGGCGGTGTTCCTCCCTTCACGGCGGTCGCGAGCGCGGACTTCGTTCCGTGTGTCGAGACAGGGCTCATAGCCGACGCAGCGCGGACGTCTCGCGAGGCGCCAGCAGGCCTGGGGAAAACTTCTCGCGGCGCCCGCCTACTCCGGTAGTCGAAGCTGCCGTAAGAAGAGGAACTCCGGCAAATTGAGCGCCACCCCGCTTGACCTGATTCACTCCTCCCGCGGACCTGTCCGTGGAAAGGCTGTGGGCAAAATCTCGTCGAGAGGCCTCTCAAGAAGATAAGCGGTTTCACTAACTTATCTCTTGACGCTTCACCCGCTTCGGAGGTAGTTTGCGCCTCCCTCGACTGACTCAGCCAGTACGGCTCTGAAGGTCCTGCGGCGGCCCCCGGTTTCATTCGGGACGCTGAAGAGTCTCCGAAGAAAAGAGACGGGGTAGTAAAAAGTAGTTGACGAACCCGACGAACCGCTCTAAGGTTCGCCTCCCCAAACGGAAACCGGCGACTCGGAAAGCGAAAGCTTCCTGGTTGTATCTGGCGCCCGCTCGGTCCTTGAAAACTGAATCGTACGTTCACTTTAGATGAATCTAGAGTGGGCTCCAGAAGAGCGCGAGGCGCGAGCCGTTCACTTCGAACGACCGACTGCCGAAGCGACTCTTCACTCAATCACCTCATGAGGTGCTCTTGGCGATCCGACAGGGGAGCCAGGGTGCTGACGAGGTCTGAGTATAATTCCTAACAAAAAAGTCATGAGCCTGATGCCGAAGCTTTCGTCCTTATACGACGGAGGTGGCGCATCTAAGGACT
>JAMFST010000890.1 GCA_026225435.1 Labilithrix luteola | reverse complement strand
GCCGCTGGCAGGGCGCCGTCGCGGAGGCGGCGGGTCTCACCAAGGAGAAGGATCTCCTCGCCTGGCGCTACGAGAAGGGGGCCTTTCCTCCCCGGGTCATGCAGGCCTGGGAGGACATCAAGAAGCTCCCCGAGGTGAAGCTCCGCAACGTCGACAAGAAGAACATCGAGCGCGACATCCGCGCGGTGATGGATATCTACAACGACGCCTGGCAGGGCAAGTGGGCCATGGTCCCCGCGCTGCCCGAGGAGGTCGAGAAGGTCGCGCAGGATCTCAAGCTGGTGATCGATCCGGACCTCGCCTTCATCGCCGAGGTCCACGGCGAGCCCATGGGCATGTGCATCATGCTCCCCAACTTGAACGAGGCGATCGCCGACCTCGACGGCAAGCTCTTCCCCCTCGGCGCCGCCAAGCTCCTCTACCGCCTCAAGGTGAAGCATCCACGCTCCACGCGTCTGATGATGCTCGGCCTCAAGGGGGACGTGCGGAAGAATGTACGTAGGTACGGCGGGCTCTCGGCTGCCATGTACGTCGAGGTCGCCAAGCGCGGCATCGACAAGGGCTACGAGTGGGGCGAGCTGTCGTGGACCCGCGAGGACGACAAGCCGATCAACCTCGGCATCCGCTCGATGGGCGCCAAGCCGTACAAGAAGTACCGGGTGTACTCGAAGTCGCTGTGACGAGGCGGCGCGCTACCCGAGCTGGGCGATCACGTCGCGCAGCCGGATGAGCCCTTCGGCGAGGGTGCTGCGCGGGCAGCCGATGTTGATGCGGAGGAAGCCCTCGCCGCTGGCGCCGTAGAGGTTTCCTTCGTTCACCCAGACCTTGCCGCGCGTGCGGAGCGCCTCGCCGAGCTCCGCAGACGGGACCTTCAGCGCCGAGCAGTCCACCCAGACCAGGTACGTCGCCTCGAGCGGCAGGACGTACAGCTGCGGGAGGTGCTCGCGGAAGAAGCTGCGCAGGTGCTCGTCGTTGGTGCGCAGGTAGCGCTTCAACGCGTCGAGCCACGCGTCCCCTTCCCCGTAGGCGGCGACGAGGCCGGCCACGGCGAAGGGGCTGAGGAGGGCGATCTCGTTGGCGTGGAGCGCCCGCTCGATCTTCCCGCGTAGCTCGTCGTCCGCGATCATCAGGTTGGCCACCTGCAGCCCCGCGAGGTTGAACGCCTTGCTCGGCGAGGTGCAGGTGACCGAGCCGCGGAGAAAGTCCTCGCGGATCGAAGCGAAGGGGACGTGGCGGTGCCCTTCGTGAACGAGGTCGCAGTGGATCTCGTCGGAGACGACGGTGACGCCGTTGGCGAGGCAGATGTCGCCGATGCGCTCCAGCTCCGCGACCGTCCACGCGCGGCCGACCGGGTTGTGCGGGTGACAGAGCAGCATCAGCTTCGCTCGCGGATCCTTCGCCTTCGCCTCGAGGTCGGCGAAGTCCACGCTGTACGCGCCGTCGCGGTAGACGAGATCGCTCTCCAGCACCTCGCACCCCTGGTTCACGATGGAGGGGAAGAAGTGGTTGTACACCGGCGTCTGTACAATCACGCGGTCGCCCGGCGCGCACAGCCCGCGGATGATCGCCGCCAGCGCGGGGACCACGCCGGTGGTCGGGATCACCTGCTCCTTCGCGAAGGTGAAGCCGTGGCGCCGCGCGAACCACTGCACCACCGCGTCGAAGTACGCCGGCGGCACCTTCGTGTACCCGAAGACACCGTGGCGCACGCGCCGCTCCAGCGCGGCGATGATCTCCGGCGCCGCGCGAAAATCCATGTCGGCGACCCACAGCGGCAGCACGTCGGGATCGTCCGCGGCGTCCCACTTGAAGGAGTGGCTCCCCTGGCGCGGCACGAGATCG
>JAMFST010000889.1 GCA_026225435.1 Labilithrix luteola | reverse complement strand
GGGGTTCACCTTCTCGGGCATCTCCGCCGGCATCAAGCCGCAGCGGAAGGATCTGGCGCTCGTCTTCAGCAGCGTCCCCTGCAACGCCGCCGGCGTGTTCACCGTCAACAAGGCGCGTGCAGCCCCGGTGATCGATTGCGTCGCGCGCCTTCCGGCGGCGGGCATCCGCGCCGTCGTCATCAACAGCGGCAACGCCAACGCGCTCACCGGCGGCGCCGGTCTCGAGGACGTGAGCTCGGTCTGCGCCGAGGTGGCGCGCGGGCTGCTCGTCTCGCCGTCGGCGGTGCTCAGCGCCTCCACCGGCATCATCGGCGTGAAGCTCCCGCTGCAGAAGATCGTCGACGCGGTGCCGCAGCTCGTCGCCTCGCTCGAGACCGAGCCGGATCGCGCCGCCGAGGCGATCATGACCACCGACACGCGCAAGAAGATCGCCAGCCGCGTGGTCACCCTCGGCGGCAAGTCGGTCACGCTCACCGCCATCGGCAAGGGCTCGGGGATGATCGCGCCGCAGATGGCGACGATGATCGTCGTCGTCGCCACCGACTGCGCCATCGCGCAGAGCCTGCTGTCCACCGCGCTCGGCAGCGCCGGCGAGATGACCTTCAACCGGCTCACCGTCGACGACGACATGAGCACCAACGACTGCGTCTTCGCGCTCGCCAACGGCCTCGCCGGCAACGCGCCGATCGAGTCGGCCGGCCCCGCGTTCGACACCTTCGCCGGCGCGCTGCACGAGATCTGCGAGGAGCTGGCCATCGCCATCGCCGCCGACGGGGAAGGCGCTACCAAGCGCATCACCACCGTGGTCAAGGGCGCGCCCAGCGAGGAGATCGCCAAGGACTTCGCCCGCGCCATCTGCGGCTCGTCGCTGGTGAAGGCGGCCATCTTCGGCGCCGATCCCAACTGGGGGCGAATCCTCTCCACCGTCGGCGCGCGCGCCGGGTCGCAGGGCTACGACGTCAGCCCGTACCACGCGTCGGTCAGCATCCAGGGCATCACGGTGTACGACGGCGCGCCGGTGGAAGGCGACCGCTCGCTCCTCAAGGGGAAGATGCGGCTGCCGGAGATCGACGTCGAGGTCGACTGCCGCGCGGGCACCGCCACGGCGACCGCCTGGGGCTGCGATCTCTCGTACGACTACGTGAAGATCAACGCCGACTACTCCTCGCTCATCGTCAGCGCCCCGGACGGCGGCGTGTCCAAGGACGACCGGCTCGCCAACTACAGCCCCGCCTTCAAGGTGTCGCTGCTGGTCCAGGCGCTCGGCTACATCGACCGCTTCAAGGGGCAGAAGTGCGTCATCAAGTACGGCGGCGCGGCCATGAGCACCGACGCGCTCAAGAGCTCGTTCTGCGAGGACATCCTCCTGCTCCGCGCCGTCGGCCTCTTGCCCGTCGTGGTCCACGGCGGCGGTCCGGACATCTCGCGCGCGCTCGCGCAGCTCGGCGGCAAGCCGGAGTTCATCGAGGGGCAGCGGGTCACCCACGCCGCCGACCTCAAGGTCGTCGAGATGGTGCTCACCGGCTCGATCAACACCGAGATCGTCACGCTCCTCAATCGCAAGGGGGCCAACGCGGTCGGCCTCTCCGGCAAGGACGGCGCGCTGCTCCGGGCGAAGAAGCTGGTGCGTGACGACGGGATCGATCTCGGCCAGGTCGGCGAGCTCGAGACGGTCAACGCCGGGCTCATCGACCTGATGCTCGAGAAGGGCTACACGCCGGTCATCTCGCCCGTGGGCATGGGCGATGATGGCGAGAGCTACAACCTCAACGCCGACGTGGTCGCCTCCGGCATCGCCACGGCCATCAAGGCGCCCAAGCTGCTCTACCTGAGCGACGTCGCCGGGATCATGGAAGGGGGCGAGCTGGTGAGCGAGCTCACGGCCACCGATCTGCAGCGCAAGATCGACAGCGGGATCGTTGCCGGCGGGATGGCCATCAAGGCGCGCTCCATCCTCAAGGCGCTCCACTCGGGCGTGCGTAACGTCCACATCCTCGACGGCCGCACCCCCCACACGGTCATCGCCGAGCTCTTCACCGAGACGGGCGTCGGCACCGTCGTCCACGCCGACTGAGCGGGAAAGGAAGGGACCCCATGGCCATGGACGACAGCGCCAAAGCGAGACGCGACGCCATCCGCCTGCTCCTGCGGACCGCGCACATCGGCACGCAGGAGGAGCTGCGCGAGCAGCTCGAGCGGCGCGGCTTCGACGTCACCCAGGCGACGCTGTCGCGCGATCTGGCGAACGTCGGCGCGCGGCGCGTGACGTTGCCGGATGGCGGCAGCGTCTACGAGATGGAAGGCTCGCCGGCCCCCGCTCTCGGTGACGAGCTCGCCCGCGTCGCCCC
>JAMFST010000888.1 GCA_026225435.1 Labilithrix luteola | reverse complement strand
TCGGCGGCGGCGGTCGCGGCTACTTCGCTCTCGATGTCACCAACCCGGTGCCCACTGGCTGGAAGGCGGCGACGGGCACGACCAGCTACCCGGCCGGCTCCTCGGCCGACGGGCCGCACTTCCTCTGGCAGATCACCAACGTCGCCGCGACCTCGAACAGCGTCGAGCTCTTCGGAGCGAACGGCGTGACCCCGGCGATCACCACGATCTACGCGCAGGTGGGGACCGACTCGCTCGGCGAGGTCGGTGTGGCCATCCTCCCCGGTGGCACCGACGGCGGGAGCCCGACCGGCACGTGCGTCCGCAGCGCCGCCACCGCGGACAACTCGACCACCTACGGCGTCGGCACGGCGACCAGCGAGACCAAGGACTACACGACCCTGGCCTCGACCACGCCGGGCACCGGGCCGCGCAACATGGTTCGCTCCTGGAGCGCGCTGCCGAGCAGCACCACGTCGACCGCCTGCAGCGCTCGCGTCGGCGTCACCGGTCGCTCGGTCTCCATCGTGCGCCTCTCGGACGGCCTCGTCGTCGCGACGTTCCTGAACCCGGTCGACAACGCGGCCCTCCCCACGACGACCAGCACCTCGCTGACCAAGCGGTTGCTCACCACGTTCGACTCCCCCATGGTCGGCACGCCGGTGACCTATCCCGCCGGTGGCGGTCGCCTCGCGCGCTCCGCGTACGTCTCCGACGCGGACGGGCTCATCTGGAAGCTCGATCTCAGCAACCCGTCGCCGGCCCTGTGGACCGCGTCGCTGTTCTTCGACTCGATGAACAAGATGGTCACCCAGGGCGGCACGACGGTGCTGAGCGACGTCAACGCCGCCAACGTCAGCCAGGCGCTGACCGGCCCGCCCATCCTCTCCATCGGTCCGGACAGCTCGCTCGTCCTCAACTTCGCCACCGGCGACCAGACGCTCTTCAGCACCGCGGCCTTCGTGGCCGGCTCGCAGGACACGGTCGCCGACGAGATCCCGATCGTGAACTTCGTCTGGTCGGTCAGCGACATGACGAACGGGACGCTGTCGCACTGGTACGTGCCGTTCGATCAGACCTCGCAGTACAACAGCGTGCCGAACGTCGGCGGCTACACCTTCGCCGGCGCGAACGGCACGCCGAAGAACAACTTTGGCGAGCGCGTCACCGGGCCGATGTCGGTCTTCGACGGAGTCCTCTACTTCGCGACGCTCAAGCCCGCCGACGGGACCGCCGCCTGCGCGCAGGGCGAGGCGCGCATCTACGGGATGGACTACTTCAACCTCGATCGAACGTCCTGGCCGGCCTCCGGTAGCCAGTGCACGCTCGGAGTCGCGCCGGCGATCGGCTGCGGCGGGGAGCGTCGCCTCCTGCCGCTCAGCGGATCGGTGCCGCAGTTCACCGTGCCCGGCGTGGCCAACTCGTCGATCGCCGGGGCGGAGATCCCGGGCGTGGCGGTCACCGAGGTGCAGTCCTGCTCCACCTCGATCAGCGCTTCGGGGACCAACTACTTCGGGAGCGGCACCTCCTCGTACCAGGTGCCGAGCGCCGCGCAGACGCCGACCCTGTCCTTCGTGACGACGTCGAACACCCCGACCACGTCCGGCGGCACCACGGTGCCCACCAAGGCGCTCACGGTCTCGCAGCCGATCCTCCCCCCGGTGCAAACGACGAAGGTCGACTCATGGGCCAGCGTCATCAACTGAGCCCGCGGCTGGCGCTCGCGCTGTTCGCTCTCTCGCTCGCCGCGTGTCACCGCGCGGCCGACCAGGGGAGCGGCACGGGCGAGACGGCAGACGCGGG